>JAZSFO010000061.1:0-12763 GCA_045532255.1 Clostridia bacterium
GTTCATTCTTGCAGTGTATTTGTGTAGATACTAAAAATCTGCTTATCTTAAAGGAATGTGAACAAATGAACAAGAAAAAAATAATTGCGGTTTGTTTGATGGTGATTGTTGTGCTGGGTCTGATTGCTTGGTGTATGTATGATATCAAATCACAGACCGTAGCGGAGGAAATAGGCAAAAGCAAGGCAGAAGAAATTGTCAACACACAGCTGGATGCAATAGCAGTTACAGCACCGCTTAAGTATATCGCGTCAAATAATTTAGTCAAGGTAAACAGTGTTTCATACGGCACCAAGAAGGATGTAATACTGGACTGCACCGTAGATACGCTTAATGTATACAAGGCGATTGAGCCACTGTACAATGATTTTCTTGACGCAGAGGTCAAGAAGAAAAACAGCACAATGTTTAAGTCCTCTCTGGATTTCAAGATGGAATTTGAGGACGAAATACTGAATGTGCTCAAGGAATGTGAAAAAACCACCGAAAATATAAAAATAACTCTCTATGATACCGAAAAGGGCTTTATGGTGCATACCGATGACCAAACCGTCAATTCCGTTTACGGCGGAGTAACGGACATCAAAAATGATGTTAATGCCATAAAGACTATTACGGTTAAAACAGCACAGGGCACAAGGGAGGAAGCAATACAGTCCACCAATGTCAATAAAGGCTTTATCGAGTGCTTTGCCGTAAGGGCAACAGATGTAAAGCCCGAGACGGCACACGGAATTGCAAAGCTCTGGAACAGTCTTAAGAAAGACTTCCATGTCAATTTCATCAAGTATGACAGATGGAAAACCATATTCAAGGGACTTTGGGTTACAATCAAACTTACTATATGTGCACTTCTTATAGGTATAGTTCTTGGATTTATTGTTGCATTTGTAAGATGCACCCGTCTTAAAAATCCGGGCTGCGGTTTTCTGCTTAAATTCTTTGACGGTATATGCCAGATATATCTGACTGTTATACGAGGCACACCTGCTGTTGTGCAGATTATGATTATATACTTTGTTATATTTATGCCCATAGGAGCAGACAAGTTCTTCTCGGCGGTTGTATGCTTCGGTCTCAATTCGGGAGCATATGTTGCGGAGATTGTCCGCGGAGGCATAATGAATGTAGATGACGGACAGATAGAAGCAGGCAGAAGCCTTGGCTTTAACTATATGCAGACAATGTATCACATAGTATTTCCTCAGGCATTCAAGGCGGTACTGCCCGCACTTGCAAATGAATTTGTAGTGCTTCTCAAGGAAACCTCAGTTGCATTCTATATAGGACTCGGAGACCTTATGTATGCAGGTAATGCTATCCGTTCTGCGACATACAGTCCGTTCATGCCGCTGCTTGCAGTTGCCCTTATTTATCTTATAATGGTACTGGGACTCTCGAGACTTGTCGGTATGCTGGAAAGGAGGCTCAGAAGCAATGAGCGCTGATTCTCTTATTAGTGTAAAAAATCTTAAAAAATATTATATGAACGGAAGCATAAAGGCTCTTGATGATGTTTCCAAGGAATTTGAAAACGGTAAGGTTGTAGTTGTTATAGGGCCATCGGGAAGCGGTAAATCCACCTTGCTCCGTTCATTAAACCTTCTCGAAGAGCCTACAGAGGGACACATCATTTTTGACGGCGTAGATCTTCTTGATTCAAAAACGGATGTCAACCTCGTAAGGCAAAAAATGGGGATGGTTTTTCAGCAGTTTAACCTTTTCCCACATATGACTCTTCTTAAGAACCTTACACTTGCACCTGTAAAGCTTCTCAAAATGCCCAAGGAGGAAGCTGAGGAAAAAGCCCTTAAGCTTCTTGCAAGAGTAGGTCTTAGGGATAGAGCAGGGGCATATCCCTCACAGCTTTCGGGCGGACAGAAGCAGAGAGTTGCTATAGTAAGAGCACTTATGATGAATCCCCAAGTTATGCTTTTTGACGAACCCACATCAGCTCTTGATCCCGAGATGGTAGGAGAGGTTCTTGATGTTATGAAAGAGCTTGCCTCTGAGGGTATGACAATGATAGTAGTTACACATGAGATGGGATTTGCAAGAGAGGTTGCAGATGAAGTTGTCTTTATGGACGGAGGACAGATTATCGAAACGGGAACACCTGACGAAATTTTCCATAGTCCAAAGAGCGACAGACTCAAAAACTTTCTTGCCAAGCTGCTTTGAGTTTTGTGAAAAAAACTATTGCAAAATGCTATCTTTTGTGGTAGAATATGTTTATTATGAGAAATTAAAATGGAGGTGTCATAGATGCTTAGTACTATTATTACAATCGTTCATGTTATTCTTTCTGTTATCCTTATAGCAGTTGTTTTGCTCCAGTCAGGCAAGTCTGCAGGACTTTCCGGTTCTATTGCAGGCGGTGCAGAAACCTTCTTTGGTAAGAATAAGGCAAAGACCCTTGACGGCATGCTGGAAAAGGCTACAGCAGTTGTAGCTATCCTCTTTATAGTTACATCTATCGTTCTGGCAATTGTTGTTAAATAATTTTTGCTGAGATAATTAAACCCATCGGTTATGTATACAGGGTGTATGCAAACGGATGGGTTTTTTATTGAAAAAAATTGACAAAATGATATGTTAGTGTTATAATGTGTTATAAAGTTAACACTTTGAAACAGGAGGCTATCATGAACCGAATAAGACAGGAAAAAATTCAGGAATACATAGAGAGCAAAAGTGTTGCAACTATCAAAGAAATTCAGAAGATTGTTCCCGATGTTTCGCTTATGACAATACACAGAGACCTGGATGTGCTCGAATCCAAGGGTGTTATTGAGAAATACAGGGGTGGTGTGCGTTCGGTCCGTCAGAGCGGAGATATAGAATTTAATGTCCGCATGAGGGAGAATAACAGCGGCAAGCTCACTATTGCCCATAAGGCTCTTGAGCTTGTACAGCCCTACAGCTCTATATTTCTCGATGCAAGTACATCCAATGTGTTTCTTGCAAGAAATCTTCCCGATATCAATCTTAATATAATTACCACAAGTCCGGGAATTGCAATTGAGCTTTGCAGACTGCACAATCCTGTGGTTACTGTGTGCTGCGGAACAATGAACAGAAAAAATCTTTCCATAACAGGACAGAATACACTGAATATGCTTGATTCCGTCAACATAGATACAGCATTTATCGGTGTATCAGGATGCTCGGCAGATGTAGGCTTTACCTGCGGAACAGAAGCGGATATGCTTATCAAACGCATGGTTATAGGGAAGTCTCGTGCCGCAGTTATGATGTGTGGTGAAGAGAAGCTTAACCGACTTATGCCATACACATTTGCCAGCATGGATGATGTAGATTACATCGTGTCCGACAAACAGCTTCCCGAGGATTTTCTGGAGTCTGCAAGAAGTGCAGGTGTAAAAATTTTGTAATATATTTTGCAAAAACCATTGACGAAAATGTTATAATGTGTTATAATTACTTTAATTGCATTAATTTTATAATATTATAATGAGGAGGGTTTAAATTGGCTAATGCTGTTATTATGCCCAAGGCAGGTATTACTGTAGAAAGCTGTATTATCGGCTCCTGGGAAAAGAAAGTCGGCGATAGCGTCAAGGTGGGCGATATCTTATTTACATATGAGACCGATAAAGCCAGCTTTGAATGTGAATCTACAGAAGAAGGTACATTACTCGAAATTTTCTATCAGGATGGGGACGAGGTTCCTTGTCTTGTAAATGTTTGTGCAATAGGTAATCCCGGTGAGGATTGCTCAGCACTCCGCCCTGCAGATGCAGAGGGTGCAGAGGCACCTGCAGAAGCTCAGCAGGAAGTTAAAGAGGAGGTTAAGGCTGAACCTCAGGCAGCACCAATACAGACAACTGCAGCAGATGGTGAGAAGTCTGCCGTATCTCCCAGAGCAAAGAAACTTGCAGAACGCGCAGGTGTAGATGCATCTCTTGCTACACCCACAGGCCCCAACGGCAGAATTATAGAAAGAGATGTAAGAACACTTATGGATAATCCTGTTGCAGCTTCCGTTTCTGCACCTCAGATGCAGGCTGCTGCAATCCCCGAGGCTGAATATACAGATGTTAAGTTCAGCGGTATCCGCAAGGCTATCAGCAAATCAATGACTACATCACTTTCCACGGCAGCTCAGCTTACACACAATACATCTTTCGATGCTACAAATATCCTTGCATACAGAAAGATGCTTAAGAATGCAGATGACGAATGTTCGGGAATTACACTTGGAGATATTGTTCTTTATGCAGTATCAAGAACACTCTTAAACCACCCCGACCTCAATGCACATATGCTTGATGACAACAACATCCGTCTCTTTAAGCATGTAAACTTAGGTGTTGCTGTTGATACTCCCAGAGGACTTATGGTTCCCACAATCTTTAATGCAGACCAGATGAGCCTTTTGGAAATCTCCAAGGCCGTAAAAGAGCTTGCGGCTCAGTGCCGTGAGGGTAATATAAGCCCCGACAAGCTCGGCGGCGGTACATTTACCGTATCCAACCTCGGTAACATGGGCGTAGAGTCATTTACACCTGTTATCAATCCTCCCCAGACAGGTATACTGGGCGTATGCGGTACAATTGACCGTGTTCGTAAGGGCGCAGACGGTTCAATTCAGATTTATCCTGCAATGGGACTTAGCCTTACATATGACCACCGTGCTGTTGACGGTACACCTGCGGCTCGTTTCCAGAAGGAACTCGGACGCAATCTTGAGAACTTTACTACACTTCTTGCAAAATAAGGAGATATAACAATTATGGAAACTTTTGATTTATTAGTTGTAGGCGGCGGCCCCGGAGGATATCTCTGTGCAGAGCGTGCCGCACAGGGCGGCCTCAAGGTTGCCGTGTTTGAAAAGAAGGCTCTTGGCGGTACATGTCTTAACGAAGGCTGTATCCCTACCAAGACACTTCTCAATTCATCCAAGATGTATCGCCATGCCAAAGAGAGTGAGGCATTTGGTGTTACAACACAGGGTGTAAGCTATGACCACGCAAAGGTTATAGACAGAAAGGATAAGGTAGTTAAGACACTTGTAGCAGGTGTCGGTGCTACCATGAAATCCAACAAGGTTACAGTTGTTTCTGCAGATGCAGTTATCAAGGGCCGTGTTGACGGCGGATTTGCTGTTGAAGCAGAGGGCACAACATATGTGGGCAAGAGACTTGCCATCGCATCAGGCTCCGAAACAGTTGTTCCTCCCGTACCGGGTCTTAAGGAAGGACTTGAATCAGGCTTTGTGGTTACAAACCGCGAGGTTCTTGACGAAAAGACTCTTCCCAAGAATATCGTTGTTATCGGCGGAGGCGTTATCGGTCTGGAAATGGCATACTACTTTGCAAGTGTAGGCGTTTCTGTTACTGTAATAGAAATGATGCCCAAGATAGCAGGTGCAACCGATCCCGAAATCTGCAAGGTTCTTACAGATGCCTTTGTAAAGAAGGGTATGGAATTCAAGCTTTCCTGCAAGGTTCTTGAGGTTAAGAAGGACAGCGTTATATACGAAGAAAACGGCGAGAAGAAAGAAATCAAATGCGATAAGGTTCTTCTTTCCGCAGGACGCAGACCCGCAACAGCAGGCATCGGTATAGAAAGTTTAGGTCTTGATATGGATAGAGCTGCCATAAAGACAGACCGCCATCTGTGCACAAATGTCTCCGGCGTATATGCCGTAGGCGACTGCAATGGCAAACTTATGCTTGCTCACACAGCATACAGAGAGGCAGAGGTTGCTGTTAACCACATGCTCGGCAAAACCGACGAAATGCGTTATGATGTAATTCCCTCGGTTATCTACACAGACCCCGAGGTTGCAAGCGTAGGTTACAGCAAGCAGGAAGCAGAAGAAAAGGGTATGAATGTTAAGGAAGTTAAGCTCCCCATGTCCTATGCAGGAAGATATCTTGCAGAAACAGAGGGCGGCAAGGGCTTTGTGAAGATTATTGTAGATACCGACAGAAACCGTCTTGTAGGCTGTCACATGGTTGGTTCCTACGCATCGGAAATCATCATGACAGCAACCATGATGGTAGATACAGAGCTTACACCCGATCGTCTTAAGAAACTTGTATTCCCTCATCCCACAGTTGCAGAAATAATTCGTGAAGCAATATTTCATATATAATACATAAGGAGGAAAATAAATATGCCTAAGAGCTTATTTGTAGATCCTGTCGAGACTCGTGCAGCCGGCAAGATCACATTTGAAGACATTCCCGTTAATGTCTACAACAAAACAATCAAAGAAGAACGCAAGCGTTATTCCGATGACGACCTCGTTCGTATTTACCGTGATATCACAGTTCTTCGTGAGTTTGAGTCCATGCTCAATCAGATTAAGACACAGGGTCTCTACAACGGTATAGAGACAACATATCCCGGACCTGCCCACCTTTCAATAGGTCAGGAAGCAGCAGCAGTAGGTCAGGCTTATCTTCTCGACCAGAATGACTTTTCTTTTGGTTCACACAGAAGCCATTCCGAAATTCTTGCAAAGGCACTGTCCTGTATCCATAAACTTTCCGAACAGGAGCTTATGACAATCATGGAAGGCTTCCTTGGCGGAAGTGCTCTCCGTGCTACCGAAAAGTTGGGTCCCGTAAGCGATGTTAAGGAGCTTGCAATCCGCTTTATCCTCTACGGAACTCTCTCCGAGATTTTTGCCCGTGACACAGGCTTCCACAAGGGTCTTGGCGGTTCCATGCACGCATTCTTCCTGCCTTTCGGTATTTACCCCAACAACGCTATCGTTGGCGGTTCTGCTGCAATCGCAACAGGTGCGGCACTCTTTAAGAAGGTTAATGACAAGCAGGGTATAGTTGTCTGCAACGCAGGTGACGGTTCTATGGCACGCGGTCCTGTATGGGAGGCAATGAACTTTGCCGCTATGGACCAGTTCCATACACTTTGGGAAAGCCACAACGGCGGAATGCCCATACTCTACAATGTATTCAATAACTCTTACGGTATGGGTGACCAGACCAGAGGAGAAACAATGGGTTATGATATGCTTGCCCGTATCGGTTCAGGTATCAGCCCCACACAGTTCCATGCAGAAAGAATTGACGGCTTCAATCCTCTTGCGGTTATCGACGCTATGGAAAGAAAGCTCAAGATACTCCGCGCAGGCGAAGGTCCCGTACTTCTTGATACAATCACATACCGTTATTCCGGTCACTCTACATCCGACCAGAATGCATATCGTACCAAGGAGGAAATCGATGCTTGGAAGGAAATCGATCCTATCATTACATACCGTCAGGGTCTTGTTGATGCCGGTGTTGCTAATGATAGCAAGCTCGACGAAATTCTCGCAGAGACAGCAGAGCGTATGACAATGATCTGCAAAGCTGCATCTGACCCCGAGATAAGCCCCTATATCGACTTCAAGGCTGACCCCGCAGTTGTAGAACGCCTTATGTTCTCCAACGAAAAGGCAGAAAAGCTTGATGACCGCGAGCCTGAAGTAAATATGCCTCTTAGCGAAGTTCCCGCTTACAAGAAGCTTAAGGAAAAGGAGCGTTGCCCTGTAGTTAACGGCAAGCCCGTTTCCAAGATGAAGCTCTTTAACCTCCGTGATGCACTTTCCGAGGTTATATATGACCGTTTCTACGAGGATCCCACCCTTATCGCATATGGTGAAGATGTTCGTGACTGGGGCGGCGCGTTTGCAGTATACCGCGGTATGATGGATGCATTCCCGCACTGCAGACTCTTTAACTCCCCGATTGCAGAAGCTGCAATTGTAGGTACAGCAGTAGGATACGCAGTATCCGGCGGCCGTGCTCTCATAGAGCTTATGTATGCTGACTTTATCGGATGCGCAGGAGACGAAATCTTTAACCAGATGTCCAAGTGGCAGTCCATGTCTGCAGGCATACTCAAGATGCCTGTAGTACTCAGAGTTTCTGTAGGTTCCAAGTTCGGTGCTCAGCACTCTCAGGACTGGACAGCACTTTGTGCACATATCCCCGGTCTTAAGGTTTGCTTCCCCGCAACACCTTGGGAAGCTAAGGGTCTTATGGAGACAGCACTCAAGGGCACAGACCCCGTAGTATTCTTCGAAAGCCAGAGAATATACGATGTGGGCGAGCAGTTCCACGAGGGCGGTGTTCCTGCAGAGCGTTATGAAATAGAATTCGGCGATGTAAATAAGGTTCGTGACGGTAAGGATGTTACAATCCTCACAATCGGTGCAGCTCTTTACCGTGCAGTAGATGCAGCTAAGGAGCTCAGCGAAAAGTATGGTATGGAAGCAGATGTTATCAACCTTCACTCTCTCGTTCCTCTTGATTACACAAAGATTATAGAATCTGTAAAGAAGACAGGAAGAGTTGTACTTGTATCCGATGCTTGTGCACGCGGTTCCTTTATGAACGATGTAGCAGAGAACATCACAGCGCTTTGCTTCGACGATCTCGATGCTCCTCCGGTAGTAGTAGGCGCACGCAACTGGATAACACCTCCCTTCGAGTTTGACGAATTCTTCTTCCCGCAGGCAGGCTGGATAATTGATGCTATCCACGAAAAGCTTGTTCCCCTTCCGGGCCATGTAGCAGAAAACGGCTGCACAGAGGCAGAAGCACTTCGCCGTGCTAAGCAGGGTGTATAATATATGAGACTCAGGCGTACTTCAAACGCCGGTATGCTTATAGAACTTGATAATATATCCATTCTTTTGGATGGTGTGGCAGAGGAGTTCCCTCCATATGAGGGGACTCCGATTGCCGTAAGAGAGGAGCTTCTTGCAGACTTCCCCGACATCGTTGCGTTTACTCATGCCCACAAGGACCATTGTGATATGGATTTTTGCAAAAGATACTCTCAGGATACGGGCAGAAGAGTATATAATGCTGACGATACAATAATGGAAAATATTGGCGGAGTAGAGATTTTGTCCGTATGCACCAGACATATAGGAAGGGCAGATATAAATCATGTAAGCTATGTTATAAACGGCAGCAAAACTTTGTGGTTCATGGGTGATGCATCACCAATTGAACTAAAAAAGTTTATAGGCTTTCCCTCGCCTGATGTAATTGTCGTACCGTATGCATACACCATTACAGAGTCGGCATGGAGAAGCACAATAGAGGTCGGTGCAGATAATATTATACTTCTTCACCTGCCGCTAAGGGAAAATGATATTCATAACCTCAGGTCAATGACAGAGGATGTTACAAAGGGTGATAAAAGACTGAGTATTCCCGAAATGGGACAGATAATTAAAATGTGATATATGTGATATGTGATTAATGGGAACATTTTAATTAAGGAGTGATTATTATGCTTCATCCGAGAATAATTGTTGCAAAGAATCCCGATGAAGTGGGAAGACTTGCTGCTGATATTTTTGAAGCCCAAATCCAAAAAAGACCGGCATGTGTAATAGGTCTTGCTACAGGTTCTACACCCCTTCCTCTGTACAGAGAGCTTATAGAGAGGGAAAAAGAGGGGAGAATAGATTTTGGCAAGGTGCGAGCTGCATATCTTGCAGAGTATAAGGGACTGTCTCCCGAGCATGAGAACAGCTACTGCAGATTTATGCGTGAAAATCTTCTTAACCATATTTCCATAAAGCCCGATAACACCATAGTTCCCTACGGTCTTGCCGAAGATGTTGACAAGATGTGTCAGCAGTACGAGGACAAGATAGAAGAGTGGGGCGGAGTTGATCTTCAGCTTTTGGGAATAGGCCACGACGGACATATAGGCTTTAACGAGCCTGACAATAACTTTCCTGCAATGACTCACGAAATCAATCTTACAGAGATGACAATAAAAGCCAACAAAAGATTTTTTCAATCTGCAGAGGATGTTCCAAGAGCCGCCTTTACAATGGGCATAGGAACCATCATGGCTGCAAGAAAAATAGTAATGGTTGTTACGGGTGAGGACAAGAGAGATATCCTGCGCAAGGCATTCTGGGGTCCTGTTGACCCTCAGGTTCCGGCATCTGTTCTTCAGTTCCACTCCGATGTCACGCTTATATGTGATATGGAAGCATACCCCATGTAAGAGTAAAAACACTGTCTTAATGACAGGCGTTTATAAGGACAATTTATAAAAAATATAAAACCTCTCAAAAAGCAGTTTGTGATACTCTCCATGTGTCTAAGGGTGTTATATCACTTGTGCTTTTTGAGAGGTCTTGTTATATTGTCATATGTTTGTTTTGTAAACCCAATATAATTTTTCAGGAATTACGATGTGAACAATTCTGTAAAGGGTGAATTTCATGATGAGCTTCATCAGAGGATATTCAATCGTTGCTAAGTGCGGATTTCAAGAACAGATGCCCAAAATCTGCACAAAAAACGGAGCCGCGCTGAACAAGCTCACTCAGAGCTTGGCATCGCTAAAATTACCGAAACCGCAGCGGAAATTGATTTTCGGCAATTTTACTCCGTTTTTTGCTGGATTTCAGGCATCTGTTTTAACTTGAAATCCGCAAGACGCAACTTATTGAATATCCTCCGCTGTGCGCTCGTACGATATGCGATATCCCGTAGCACACTCTTATGAATTTTGAGACAAAACATTTGGCACAAATCAAAGTAAAAATTCCCTAAAAATGTATTGCATCAGCAATATTTTGTATTATTTTAAGCGAATTCTTTAAGTAATCCTTGACAAATTAAGGATTATAAAATAAACTATAATATATGTAGTGAAAACAGAAGGAAGGTATATCAATGCTTAATTCAGAAAAAACAATGGAAAAGATAGTAGCTCTATGCAAAGGCAGAGGATATGTTTTTGCAGGCTCCGAAATCTACGGCGGTCTTGCGAACACATGGGATTACGGCCCCCTTGGCGTAGAGTTTAAGAATAATGTCAAAAAGGCATGGTGGAAGAAGTTTATTCAGGACACCAACCTCAATGTAGGTCTAGATTGTGCAATACTTATGAATCCCGAAACATGGGTTGCTTCGGGACATGTAGGCTCTTTCTCCGATCCCCTTATGGATTGTAAGGAGTGCAAGGCCCGTCACAGAGCAGACAAGCTTATTGAGGACTTCGCACACGAAAAGGGCGAGGATGTAGTTGTAGACGGCTGGAGCAAGGATGTTATGGAAGCATACATCAATGACAACGGCATTACATGCCCTGTCTGCGGCAAGAAGAACTTTACAGACATTCGTGAATTCAACCTTATGTTCAAGACATTTCAGGGTGTTACAGAGGATTCTTCCTCTACAGTTTATCTCCGTCCCGAAACTGCACAGGGAATATTCGTAAACTTCAAGAATGTTCAGAGAACATCAAGAAAGAAAATTCCTTTTGGTATCGGACAGATAGGTAAATCCTTCAGAAACGAAATCACACCAGGTAACTTTACATTCAGAACAAGAGAATTCGAACAGATGGAGCTTGAGTTCTTCTGCAAGCCCGGAACTGATTTGGAATGGTATGAATACTGGAAGAAGTATTGCATGGACTTCCTTTTGAGCCTCGGTATGAAGAAAGAGAACTTGAGATACCGCGACCATTCACCTGAGGAGCTTTCATTCTATTCCAAGGCTACCTGTGATATAGAATTTGTGTTCCCGTTTGGTTGGGGAGAGCTTTGGGGTATAGCAGACAGAACAGACTATGACTTAAAGCAGCATCACGAACACAGCGGTCAGAGTCTTGAGTATGTAGACCCTGTTACCAATGAAAAATATATTCCTTACTGTGTAGAACCCTCACTCGGTGCAGACCGTGTTGCTCTTGCTTTTCTTGTTGAAGCATATGACGAGGAGCAGGTTGGCGAAAATGACACAAGAATAGTAATGCACCTTCACCCTGCACTTGCACCTGTTAAGGCTGCGGTTCTTCCTTTGTCAAAGAAACTTTCGCCCAAGGCACTTGAGCTTTTTGAAAAACTTTCCAAAAAGTTCCCCTGCGAGTTTGATGAAGCAGGAAGTATCGGTAAGAGATATCGCCGTCAGGACGAAATCGGTACACCCTGGTGTATTACATATGACTTTGAATCCGAAGAGACAGGCAAGGTTACAGTAAGAGACAGAGATACAATGGAGCAGATTACTCTTGATATGGACGAGGTTATTCCTTACATCGAAGAGCATCTTGAATTTTAATTTCTGATACAAAACTAAATCGCCATTCTCCTTTTATGCGGAGAGTGGCGATTTTTGTGAAAAATTACCCTTTGAAATTTGTGTAAAAATATGGTAAAATATATTATGCAGACTTAATTACACAGCAATCGGGCAAGCATCGCCGTATTGCATCAAAGGGGATTTGACATATGAGCATTAGTAAGGATGATTTGGTAGTATATGGTAAGAATGGTATCTGTCTGGTTGAGGATATCAAAGACATGCAGTTTGGAGGGGATAGGGGGACATACTATGTCCTGAGGCCGAAATCAAGCCCATCCTCGACGGTTTATGTTCCGCTCAGTAAACCAAACCTTGTTGCTAAGTTGAGGTCTGTAATGACGAAAAAAGAGCTTGACGGCATTATTGAACTTGCAAAAAATACTCAATTCGAATGGATTGAGGACAAGGCGGAAAGACAATCAAAATTCAATTCAATAATTCTTGACGGTAACTCTGCAGAGCTTTTGCTTCTTGCAAAATCCATGCATATCAAAAAGGCAGAAAAGGAAAGTCAGGGACGCCAGCTTTCTTCGACAGATGAGGGAATGCTCAAAACAGCACTAAGACTTATTGAGGAGGAATTTTCTTTTTCGCTAAAATGCGATGCCCACGAAGTAAGAGAATATATTGACAAAAGATTTAAATAAACAAAT
>JAZSFO010000045.1:0-18532 GCA_045532255.1 Clostridia bacterium
TATAAAGAGTGTCGAAAAATGCCGAAAACATAATCTAAAATTTAGCAGAATGTATTGACGATGCACATATTTTGTGGTACAATGTATATACTAAAGTAAGGAGGTAATACATTATGGCAACTGTAAATATGAGTATTCGTATGGATACAGAGTTAAAAAAACAGGCAGATGCAATGTTTTCTGATATGGGGCTTAATATGACAACAGCTATGAATATGTTTTTAAGGCAAGTTGTTAGACAGGGAAGAATACCTTTTGAAATTGCTACTGATATCCCAAATGCGGAAACTGTAGCAGCAATTAAGGAAATGGATGATATGTTAAGTGGGAAGATACCTGCTAAGCGATATTCAAGCACAAAAGAACTTTTTGAGGATTTAGAATCATGAAATATCAAATAGAGATGTCAACCCGATTTAAAAAAGATTATAAGCTTGCTCAAAAGCGTGGTTATAATATGAATTTGTTAAAAGAAGTCATTGATATTTTGGCAAACGGAGATCAACTTCCGGAAAAATATCTTGATCATCCGCTATACGGAGATTATAAAGGGTCAAGAGAATGTCATATTGAACCAGACTGGCTTTTAATTTACAGAATTGAGAAAGAGTTGCTTGTATTGGGTTTGACTCGCACTGGAACACACAGTGATTTGTTCTAATCAAAACCGATGCGGATTTTTTTGCTGCATCGGTTTGTTTTTTAGTCCTAACACAAAACGAACTAGCATCAAAAAGGTTTGCATCTAAACCTTATGCCTCGCAATTATTAAAAAAAGACTGGCATCTATATTATACAGTCTTTATATAAGGGATGTTGGAAAATGTTAGGAACGAAAAAGCCTTCCCCTCAAGGGGAAGCCTTAAAAAGAACAAATTTTTTTGTCCCTAACTTGACAAAATTATAACACATATTATTCCGAATGTTATACGAGGAGATAAAGCAATGAAATATTTAATTGTAGTTGACATGCAGAAAGATTTTATAACAGGAAGTCTGGGAAGCAAACAAGCTGAGGAAATCGTGCCAAGAGTTGTCAAAAAGATAAATGAATTCGATGGAAAAGTGATATTTACCCGAGACACTCATTTTGCAGATTATCTAAAGACGCAGGAAGGCAAAAATCTCCCCGTGGAGCATTGCATCAAAGATACAGACGGTTGGCAGATTTGCGATGAATTGAAGCCGTATGTTAATGAGGTTGTAGATAAGATTACATTTGGAAGCATAGATTTGCCAAAAATACTCAAAAATTACGGCGAAGAGATAGAAGAAATAGAATTGTGCGGATTATGCACGGACATCTGTGTAATTTCAAATGCTATGATATTAAAGGCAAGTTTTCCTGAAACAAAAATAACTGTTGACAGCAAGTGTTGTGCAGGAGTTAGTAAAGAAAGCCATAACACAGCACTTGATGCAATGAGGGCAGTACAGATAGAAATTCTGTTTTGAGACCGAAATAATAGCAAAAGAGGCTGTAGCGAAATGAAATAAAATGCAATGCAGGCTATTCGGGGACGGCTCCTGACAGACTTTTTCAAGTCTTTTGGCATTAAAAACATGGTTTTTTGTGCCAAAACAGGACAGTCCCCACCTAATGGCTTGCATAAATATTCATTTCGCTACAGCCCCTTTTGTGTGTAACACTTAGTTTTTGGAAACGCTGTATGTACCCTTGACAAGCACGATCGCATTTGTAGAAAATTCAATGCCTCTTTTATCGCTTCTTGGTACAAGCAAATGATGGTTTAATGGTGCATCTGTGCCGTTTGCAAGGTCAACACCTGCGGTAAGGTCTGCTACACCGCCCTGAGCTGTGGCAACTATCTTTCCCGAACCCGAGCGGACAACAAGTTCTGTTCCCTCGTCACCGATTATGCTGTAGTCGGAGTTTATGTTGACTAGTGCAAATCCGTCGGAGGAAGCTCCCGTGCCGTCATCAGCATCAGACATGGCAGATTTTACCTCACTGGTTACTTTCTTGGAAATCTGACTTTCCAGATCAGGCATAAGCACATCTGTAATATATGACAGAGTTACAAGCGGGTCGTTATTGTCGCCCGGTGCAGCATATGCCATAACTGTTGACAAAATGGCTGTCACAATAAGAATTGCCAGTATTTTTTTTAGTTTTGCGTTCATTTTAATTCCGCCTTTCGCTTTTGTAAATAATATATTTCAGTCTATGCCAAAGCTTATTTTGAGTGCATAGTCAATGGCAGGAAGCATATCTTCGTCCAGATGACCAATCTTTTCCTTAAGACGCTTTTTGTCTATGGTTCTTATCTGTTCGGCAAGTATTACCGAGTCTTTGGTAAGACCGTGACGCGCACCTTCAATTTCGATATGTGTAGGCATTTTTGCTTTGTTGATTTTGGAGGTTATAGCCGCTACGATTACCGTGGGGCTGTATTTGTTGCCCACATCGTTCTGGACTATAAGCACGGGACGGATTCCGCCTTGCTCCGAGCCGACAACAGGACTCAGATCGGCATAATAAATATCTCCGCGTTTAACCATATTATTCATTCACACTCCGCTAATTTTTCTTCGTAGCTTTGCTGTTGAATGTTATCCGCCTCTAGCGAGAACTCGGCAATTTCTAAGTTTATATCTGCCATTTGCTCGTAGCCTTTTTTGAGACTTGCGGTAAGGGAAGCATGCTTTTGTTCCTTGATATATCGCCTCATTGCTTCTCTTATCAGCATACTTCTGTTGATTTTTTTTGCAGTTGCCATGGTGTCAAATTCTGTAAGAAGTGTATCGGGTAAACTTATGAGTATTTTTTTATGATGCGACAAAACAACCATGCCCCCAATCTTTACATTATGATATACTGTAATTATAATGTTTAATCTGAGTAAAGTCAAATGTATATTCTTCCAAGGACATGTCAGCTGTCTTGTATGTAAGTACGGGGAACACGCCCTGTAACAGAGCATACAACTTCATAGTTTATTGTACCCAACAGAAGTGCAACAGTATCTACGCTAATGGTATTATTGCCATCTGTTCCAAATATTATAACATCGTCTCCAACTTTTACATCTTCTATATGGGTAACATCAGCCATACACTGGTCCATGCATATGTTTCCTGTTATTTTTGCCGTTTTTCCGCCTATTAAGACTTTGGCCTTTCCCGAAAGAATTCTCGAAAAGCCGTCTGCATAACCAAGGCATATTGTTGCAATTTTCTGTCCTGCACTTGCCTTGTAGTGTCCGCCGTAGCTTATGAGGGAGTCGCTCTTGATTTCTTTGATATGGCTCACCCTTGTTTTGAGCGTCATTGCGGGTCTAAGGTCTATAAACCTTTCGTCAATCACTTCCGAGGGCTTGAGCCCGTAGGTTATTATACCCGACCTTACCATGTCAAGATGCGTATGCTTCATCGATACGATTGACGCACTGTTTGCTATGTGGCGGAGGGGAGGCTTTATGCCCATGCCCTCAAGTATAGTGCACATTTTCATAAACTTTTCAAACTGCATGTTGGCATAGGTTTTGTCTTCTTCATCGGCCTTGGACATATGTGAGAATATACCTTCTGCAAATATATTCGGAAGTTTTGTGATGTATGCTATTTCCTTTGCTTTTTCCTCGTCATTTTCTCCGCATACAAATCCTATTCTGCCCATGCCTGTATCAAGCTTTATGTGTATTTTTGCATCTTTCCCGATACCTTGGGCGGTTTTGGATATGTTCTCTGCTTCCTCTACGGAAGAAACACAGAGAGATATATCCTTATCTATAAGCATATGATGTTCCTCGGGAAATGTTACTCCAAGTACCAGTATTGGCTCATCATAACCTAAGCTTCTGATTTCCAGAGCTTCCGTTGCTGTTGCAACTCCAAAGGCATAAACACCCTCTTCTTTAAGTACGGATGCAACCTGCGCTACTCCGTGTCCGTAGGCATTTGCCTTGATGATGCCCATTATTTTGCTTTTTGTCATGCTCTTGACTTGTCTTATGTTGTGTCTTATTGCATCTAGATTTATTTCTGCAACTGCTCTCATTTACCGACACTCCTTTGTATTGTGTATGGAATATAATCAATAATATCGGACGGGGTAAGCGAATATTCACCCTTTTCCTCTGCTGCCATGTCTGATGCCAGAGAGTGAATGTATACCCCGAGCTTTGCGGCGTCGTTTGCGCCAAGACCCTGTCCTTCAAAGGATGCAATACATCCTGAAAGCACATCACCCGTTCCGCCTGTAGCCATCCCCGGATTTCCGAGCATATTTACAAAGCACTTTCCATCGGGTGTGCATACGATTGTTCGGTGGGATTTAAGAACTAGAGTTACCCCATACCTCTTTGCAAACTTAATACCGTATTTTTCGGTATCTTTAAGTATTTGGGCGGTGTCTGTTCCCGTAAGATACGAAAACTCACCTATGTGGGGAGTGAGAATAATGCTTTGCTTTGCATCGTACAGCACATCTGTGTTTTTGGAAAGTGCGTAAAGTCCGTCTGCATCTATAACCATCGGCACAGGGCTGTTTGCGATAACAACCTCTGTTAAAGCGGTTATATCCTCATTTCTTGAAAGACCGGGACCGAAAAGACATACATCGGATTTCTTAAGGTCAGAAAGAATGTCACCTATTGCATCCTGAGATATGTGTCCGTCTGTGCTTTTAAGCGGTTTTGTCATTACTTCCGTAAGCTTACATTCCATTATCGGATTAAGCTCACTCGGGCATGCAAGGGTTATAAGACCCGACCCGCACCTGAGTGCAGAAGCACAGGCAAGATATGCCGCACCCGTAAGACCGACGGAGCCTGCTACAACATAAAGTCTGCCGTAATCACCCTTGTGTGTGTTCTCTTTGCGTGGTTTTAAGAGATTTTTTACACATTCCTCGCTTATTGCATTACTCGGTGCATTCTTTAATTTATCCATCACCTTGTTATATTTAGAGAGATTATTATCCGTTACGGTGTTTGCATAAGCTATGGCATATTCACCGTCATGGGATATGCTTATTTCTATATCTGTTATCCCGAGATTTTGTGCATAATCAAGTACCGCACCTGTAAGACAGATGTACGGTGAGCCATTGGTGCGGTGCATAATGCACACATCCTTAAGCGGCAGAGATATACCCTTGCCAAGAGCCTTAAGAACCGCTTCCTTTGCTGCGAATATTCCTGCTGCGGTCTGTGCTCTGCGGGGCGAAGAGGATATATAGTCTGCCTCATATTCTGTATAGATTTTTTGGGGAATTCTGTCCGCAATAAGTTTTTCTATACGGCTTATTCTTATGATATCTGTACCCGTTGACATCAGTCCTTAAATACCTTTCGGGGATTTCTCATTACCATTGTATCAATCATTTTCTCAGTTGGCTGGAAGTATACTGCCTTTTGAATATCCTGACTCACAACAAGAACATATACGCCCTCATCCTTGATATCAGAGCATACATCTACCTTGGGCAGATTTTCCCATCCTGACGGAAGATTGGAGCTTCCGATAGGAGCCATAGCTATTATTTCCTTGCGGTATGTGGATATTATTCTTTTTCTTCTGTTTTTGTTAATAATCTTATCCACATCCAGATCGCAGTCTGTAAGAAGATATTCATATTCCTGATTGGTGCCTGTTATTAATCTGTAACAGAGCCATATGCATGCCGCCCATATAGGAGTTACAAGAAAAGCCAGTATGGGCAGAAGTGCAATAATAATTCCCCCGAGCAGATATGCAACCACAAGTGCCGCAACCGGCGAGCCGAAGCATATAAGATAGTCCAGAGGTTTTTTCTTCCTTTTAACAATATATTCATGATATGTAACCATAGCAAAAACTCCTTTTAAGCATAATATACAAATATTTTAACATATATCAATAATTTTCGCAAGGATAAGTGCTAAAAAAATTAAGATTTAATGATTTGTTCACAAAGCCGTATCTTGTTTCATAAAATATACGGGGTGAAATATATGACAGCAAAGAGAATAATAAAGATTGTCATGCTTCTTATTCTGATTTCCCTGGTAGCATACAATCTTTTTGTTTCCTACATAGCCATGATGAAAACGGTAGAGTCTGTTGCTCAGTCTCACATGGAAGAGGTGGCAAACAAGGCTATTCATAGTGCAATTCTCACCGCCTCTGCAAACAGCAGTGTGTACGAAGAACTTGTGACTATACAAAAAGGCGATGACGGAAGTATAAGGTCGCTTTCCCTAAATCCTCACGCGGCAAATAAGTTTAAGTCGGATATATCGGTAGCTGTGCTGGATTATCTTGACGCTGAAAACAGATATGTAGTAAATGTACCGATAGGCAATTTCTTCGGTTCCGAGTTTCTTGCAGGTATGGGACCTTCTATTGAACTTAGGATTATACCCTTTGACATTGTTAATATAGATTTTGACAGCAAGTTTACCCCTGCAGGAATAAATCAGGTGCTTCATAAGGTCAGCGTGACGGTTGATATAAAAATAGGTGCAATTCTTGCAGGCTATGAGGATATATCCGATGTCAGCTCATCGGCAGTTGTGTCCGAGACTGTTATAATAGGTGATGTGCCCGATACTTATCTTAATATTAAGAAATAAAAAGTGTTTTATGGTTGCCAATACAAATCATTTTTGATATAATGGGCTTAGCAACAAATCTATATAAATCTCTGGCGGGATTTATATCATGTCGGGTAATCGATGATGGTATATCGACTAAAGTTTTTTGTCCGGTCCTGATACGAGTAAGAATTATGTCGAAAGATGTTGAAAACATGAAGAAAAGAGGTATAAAGCTATGAATGATAATAATGTGGTTATTTATCAGGATGACAACGGAATAACGAAGGTTTCAGTTCGTTTTTCTGAAGAGGATTTGTGGCTTACACAGGCGCAAATTACTGAGCTTTATCAAACAAGTAAATCAAATATAAGTGAACATATAAAAAATATATTAGCAGACGGAGAATTGGATGAATTTTCAGTTGTTCGGAAATTCCGAACAACTGCTGCTGACGGTAAAAATTATAATACCGCTCATTATAATCTTGATATGATTATTGCACTTGGTTATAGAGTTCAGTCGCAGGTTGCAACACGATTCAGACGTTGGGCAACTGAAAGACTGCACGAATATATGCAAAAAGGTTTTGCGATGGATGACGAACGTTTGAAGCAGGGCGGGAACAGATATTTCAGAGAATTATTACAACGCATTCGTGATATTCGTTCATCTGAAAGAAATTTTTATCAGCAGGTTACTGATATTTATGCTACTGCTACAGATTATGATCCCCGTTCAGATTTAACAAAAGCATTTTTTGCTGCTGTTCAGAATAAATTGCATTTTGCAGTTCACGAGCATACTGCTGCAGAAGTTATTTATGAGCGTGTAGATAATGAAAAACCACTTGTAGGAATGACAAATTTCAAAGGCAATTATATAACAAAAGATGATGTGAAAATTGCAAAGAATTATCTTTCGGAAATAGAATTGCAGAGGTTAAATCTGCTTGTTTCACAATTCCTTGATTTTGCAGAATTTCAAGCTTTGGAACAGATACCTATGTCTATGCAGGATTGGATAGAGGCGCTTGATAGTCAAATAATTTCAAATAAAAGAAAATTGCTTGAAGGGAAAGGAAATATATCTCATAGACAAGCAATTGAAAAGGCGGAGAAAGAATTTGAAATTTATCGTGAAAGAGAAATGAAACAGTTAGAAAGTGACTTTGACAAAGCGGTTAAAATGCTGACTCAAAATTCAGATGATGAGTAATCTTTCATTCATATGAGATACAAGAAATCAAATCTCTAAATTTAATATAATAGTTTGCCGGTTTTAATATTCACATATATTATCGAGAGCAGGAAAATCCAGTATTCCTGCGGGTTCTAATGTAAAATGTGCGGAAGAAGAAAATCAGTGAAAAATATAGGCTAAAAATAGTAGGTCCTATTATTCACTGTTCGCCTGACTTGACACGAGTCGAATTATGTCGAATGGTGTGGAAAGGTGTGGGAATATGAAGAAAAAGATTATAATCGGTTGTGGAACGATTTTTCTAATTATTGTGATTGCTTTTATTTGTTTAGTTATATGGTTTGCTAATATGATTGACGATAGTTTATCAAAAAAAGAAATTTTTGAGTTGGTAAATGAAAATTATGATATAATTTTAAATAATATTAGTGAAAATGATTTTAGCGACACAGAAAAAATCGAAGGAATACAAGAGATTTATGATAAAACTCAAGTTGTAGATTTTTATTGTGGAGGAACAGGAATTGGTTCTGCAACAAATTATTATGGTTTTTACTATTCAAATGATAATAATCCCAAAGCTATTTTTGCTGGAACTATTATAAGTGATAGCCCAAATTTTCATATAGAGAAGAATGGATTTTGCATAGAGAACTCAAACGATGACAATTCTTATTACACCGAAAAAATTAGAGATAACTTATATTATTATGAAGCACATTTTTAAGTGATTATCCAGATAATACTTTTTATAAAACTTTTGATGTTGAAATTTTGAATTAGCAAAACTCTTTACGGAGGCAATACATATGGATGATAAAATACAAATATTTGAAGATAAAAGAATAAGAACAGCTTGGAACGAAGAAACAGAAGAATGGTATTTTTCTGTTGTTGATGTCGTGTCTGTTCTTACGGATAGTGCAGACGGTAGAAAGTACTGGAATAAATTAAAGCAGAGGTTAAAAGAAGAAGGAAATGGGTTGGTGACAATTTGTCACCAACTGAAATTGAAATCTCCTAAAGATGGGAAGAGATATAATACGGATGTAGCAGATATAGCCGGAATTCTTCGTATTATTCAATCCATACCTTCACCCAAGGCAGAACCTTTCAAGATGTGGCTTGCTGAAGTTGGAAAAGAGCGAATTGATGAAACTATTGATCCCGAACTTGCAATTGATAAAGCGATAGAAACTTATCAAAAGAAAGGCTACAGTGACGAATGGATACATCAAAGGATTTTATCCATCAGAGTGCGTAATGCTTTGACCGATGAATGGGACACAAGCACGGAGTACAAAAGGGCGTAGAATATGCTATTCTCACAGATGAGATTACAAATGCTTGGTCTGGAATGACAACGAGAAAATATAAAAATCTCAAAGGACTTACGAAAGAAAATTTGAGAGATAATATGAGTGACCTTGAACTTGTACTCAATATGCTTGCAGAAGCGACAACGACAGAATTATCAAAAGCACATAATCCTCAATCATTTGAAGAAAATCGTGAGATTGCAAAAAGAGGCGTAAAGTATGCGGGTAATGCACGAAAAGAGATTGAAGCAGATACAGGCAAGCCAGTAATCACATCAAAAAATTCTACCGAACTAAATCAGGTGGTAGTTGATTTAATTGAGGGTATTACAGAAGACGAAAAATAATATTCAATCATAATACGAGATACAAGAAAGTTTTCTCGTGTCAAGTTTATAAAATTTAAGACATTAGTTTGCCGATTTTAACGGATGATTTGCACAATACTGTCGAAAGAGAGATGATTTGAATGGTACATAGTAAAAAGAACACTATATCTGTATTGATAATAATCGCTGGGATAATTATGACTGTATATGGTTTTATATTATGTATAATGTCAAATCTTAACCTCGGAGTTGTACTTGTAGTTGTTCTGGGTGTTTTTGCAATTAGCGTAGGGATATTTTACGAAAAGATCAATAAACTGACGAAGTCAGGCTTTTTCAAGTATTGCAAAGTTGTTGTGATTTCAATTTTATGTATGGAACTTATGTTAGTATCCTTCATAGCGGTATATGGTGCTTTTGATAATATCAGTTATAATGAGGATGCAGTTATTGTTTTGGGTGCGGGTGTCAGAGGGGATAAGGTTACATTACCTCTAAAGATGCGTCTTGACAAAGCAATTCAATACCATATCAAAAATCCCAAAGCCGCAATTGTTGTTACCGGCGGGCAGGGCTTTCAAGAAACTGTGACAGAGGCTTACGCCATGGAAAAATATCTTATTGAGCATGGTGTTGAAAAGAATAAGATTATAAAGGAAGAAAAAGCAGCATCCACAATAGAAAATATGGAATTTTCTAAAGTCTTGCTTGATAAATATTTCGAAAGAAATTATTCTGTCGTTGTCGTTACGAATAATTTTCATATTTTTCGCGGGACAAGTACTGCTATAAAGACGGGCTTTAATGATGTTTCACATATGCATGCAGGATTGCAATGGTATAATCTTATGCCATGTTATTTAAGGGAAAGTCTTGCTGTTTTGAAAATGTTTGTGTTTGACTAAATAAGAGACGGGATATTTTTTGTATCCAACCGGACACTTGCTTATGCGGTCTGCGACCGCAACGATATGAATTCTGTGAATATTGCCAAAAGGTAAATTAAAGGAGATAAAATGAAAAAATATTACTACATAGGAGGAAAAACCATGACAGATAATATCAATTATCAGTACATTGTAGATTATATCGTAAATACAATAGGCGAGAGCAGGGGCTTTCTCAAAGAGCTTGAGGATTTTGCCGACGAGCGTTTTATACCCATTATTCAAAGAGAGGTAAAGGGCTTTCTTGCATCTCTTCTTGAATACAAGAGACCCAAGAGAATTCTTGAGGTAGGGACGGCAATAGGCTACTCGTCAATTTTCTTTTCGGAATTTCTTGAAGACGGAGGAGAGATTATCACTCTGGAAAAGGACGAAAAATACGCTTCCATCGCCCGCGAAAACATCAAGAAAGCGTGCAGGGAAGATGTAATACATCTCATAGAGGGCGAGGCGGAAAAGACCATTCTTACAGTTCAGGGTAACTTCGACATGGTCTTTCTCGATGCCAACAAGTCGCAGTACCGCCATTATTTTGATGTTATTTTTCCAAGGCTCACAACGGGCGGAATTATAATTTGCGATAATATTCTCTACAAGGGTATGACAGCAAACGATGAGCTTCTTCCCCGTAAGCACTATGCAATAGTCGGTCACATAAGAGAGTTTCTGGACTTTTTGTGTGAGCACCCAATGCTTACAACATCTATAATACCGATAGGAGACGGTATGTCCCTGTCTGTCAAAAAGGAGGAAGCAAAATGAAAAAACCCGAGATACTTGCACCTGCAGGAAGTCTTGCAAAGCTTAAATATGCCATAATGTACGGTGCCGATGCAGTATATATAGGCGGAGAGGCTTTTTCGCTTCGCGTTGCGGCAAAGAACTTTACCCTTGATGAGATTAAAGAGGGTATAGAATTTGCACACGAGAGGGGAGCAAAGGTCTATATAACGGCGAATATTATTCCGCATAATTCCGATTTGGAGAGCTTCCCCGATTTTGTAAGAGAGGTTGCGGACCTCGGTGCAGATGCAATCATTGTATCCGATCTGGGAGCATTTTCAATAGTCAGGGATATAGCACCAAATCTTGATGTGCATATCAGCACACAGGCAAATAATACAAACTATGCTTCTGCTTCCATGTGGCATAAGATGGGGGCAAAAAGAGTGATACTTGCGAGGGATTTGTCCTTTGGCGAAATATCGCTCATCAGGGAGAAGACCCCTGAGGACCTTGAAATAGAGTGCTTTGTACACGGTGCTATGTGCGTGTCCTATTCGGGAAGGTGTCTCCTGAGCAATTACCTTACCCACAGAGATTCCAACAGGGGTGCGTGCTCACATCCGTGCCGTTGGAAATATTACCTCATGGAAGAAAAAAGACCAGGCGAATATATGCCTGTGTTTGAAAACGAGAGAGGCACATTTATATTTAATTCAAAGGATTTGTGCATGATAGAGCATATACCCGAGCTTATTGAGGCAGGAGTTACCAGCTTCAAGATAGAGGGCAGAGTAAAGAATGAGCTATATGTAGCAACCGTTGTCAAGGCATACAGAGACGCGGTAGATAAATATTTTGAAAACGGCAGGGATTACAAGGTAGACGATGCAATTCTCACCGAGCTTACCAAGGTAAGTCACAGAGAATATACCAACGGCTTTTATTTCGGTAAGCCCACAGACAAGCATCAGCTCTATACAAGCAACACTTATATTCAGGAATATACAATTGCCGCAATCGTCAAGTCATCATCGGACGGCATGACATATCTTGAGCAGAGAAACAAGTTTGAAAAAGGCGATGTGCTTGAGCTTATAAACCCCGAGGGAGATAACTTCAGCTTTACCGTGGGCGAAATGTATAATGACAGGGATGAGCTTATAGAAAGTGCTCCCCATGCACAGATGGAGGTAAGATTGAGACTTCCCAAAAAAGCTCCCGAATACAGCATAATACGCATGATAAACAAAAATTATAATCCTGATAATATGTGACAGTTGTGTGACAAATTTTTCATTTCTTAAACATAATCATTACAAACGGCTATGGATTGTTGACGGTTAAATATATTTTTATTATAATTCAATCATCACATAAGAAAAAACTTGGGAAAAGAATATCTGGCAAACTTTACATCACAAATTTCCCTTCTAACTCCTAAGAAACCCCCTGGATTCCAATTTGGGAATTCAGGGGGTTTTGCTGTTAAAATTTTATAGTACACCGAGTGCCTGAAGTAAGAGAACTGCCATAACAACAGGTGCAACGAATTTGATTATTACTGTATAGAGCTTCTTTCTGCCGAATTTGTCGCCCGATGCTTCAAGCTCTTCGATAACCCATTTCGGTTTAACAACCCAGCCTATAAGAATACTTGTGCACAGTGCGATGATAGGCATGAGCAGATAGTTGCTGAGATAATCAGCAATATCAAGTATTTGTCCTACGCTTCCGCCCGGGAGCTTAAGCTCAAAGTAGAATACATTGTATCCAAGGCAAACAATGAGGGAGCCTATTGTGGAAAGTATTGTGATAAAGAGACTTACCTGTTTTCTGCTCTTACCTGTTTTATCCATAACACTTGCTACTATTGTTTCCATAATGGAAACAGAAGAGGTAAGTGCCGCAAAAGCAACCATAATGAAGAATATTACAGCTACAACAGAGCCTACAAATCCCATTTTGTCAAATATCTGTGGAAGTGCCTGGAATATAAGTCCGGGACCGCTTTTTTCAAGTCCTTCGTTTCCGAGGAACACATATACTGCAGGGATAATCATAAGACCTGCAAGGAATGCAACACCTGTATCAAATATTTCTATACGGCTGATGGACTTAGAGAGATTTTCTTCTTTCTTAACATAAGAGCCGTATGTAATCATAATTCCCATTGCAATACTCAATGAATAGAAGAGCTGTCCTGTTGCATTTAAGAGAATTGTCATGAATTTGCTGAGGGTTATACCCTCAAAGTTGGGTATGAGATATATCTTAAGGCCGTCAATTGCGGTTCTTACAGTACCGCTTTCGTCCTCGTGCTTGAGGGTAAGTGAGAATATAGCAATTCCGATAATCATAATTATAAGACCCGGCATTACTATCTTGGAAAATCTTTCTACACCCTTTTCTACACCGTTGTATACAATGAATGCAGTAAGTGCCATGAATACAAGCATAAATGCAATCGGTGCAATGGGTGATGTAATAAACGAGCTAAAATAACTCGGGTCGGCAGCCTTTGCACCGTCACCGAGAGGATAGAGCACAATGTACTTGAGTATCCAACCGCCTATTACGCAGTAGTATGTAAGAATTATTGCAGGAACTATAAAGGTAAGCACACCGAGGAACTTCCAACGGGAGCTGATATCATTAAATGCGTTAAGTGAGCTTTTGCCTGTTTTTCTTCCGATTGCAAGGTCGGTTGCAAGAAGAGTATAACCGAAAGTCACTGTAAGTATGAGGTATATAAGAAGGAACAGACCTCCTCCGCCGTTTGCGGCAAGGTAGGGGAACCTCCATATGTTTCCAAGTCCTACTGCACTTCCCGCAGCAGCAAGAATAAATCCAAGCGAGCTTGTAAAGTTACTTTTCTTTTGTTGCATATGTTCACATCCTTAAATTAGTATGACTACATTATACAATAATTGTAAATAAAGGTCAAGGAAATGTTTGGGCGGCAAGCGCAATATTTAATTCTCGTTTGGGTTTTTTATAAGAAACCATATTGTAAACGGTATACTGCAAAGCCCTGTTATCATGTCAGCAATAGGCTGTGCAGTCTGTATGCCGGTAAGTCCGAAAAAGTAGGTTCCGATAATAAGAGTGGGTATGAATGATAATCCCGAACGCATCAGCGACAGAAACGAAGATACCCCAACCTTTCGTATGCTTTGATAAAGCATGTTTACAGGAACAGAAAGGGGCAGAAACATCACACCGACAGTCGCCCACTTAAGTGCATATGTACCTATCTCTATAACCTCGGGATTTTTTTGGAATGTGCTTACAATCTGTTTTGCAAATATAAATCCCGGAACTGCAAGAATACTGACCAGAGCAAAGCCTGTTACCATTGTAACAATAAGTCCCTTTTTGACACGGCGGTATTTCTTTGCCTGATAGTTGAACGATGCAACAGGCTGAAATCCCTGACCGATACCGAGTCCCACACACAGAACAAACATAGAAAAACGGTTTACAACACTCATTGCCGCAATTGCCGCATCGCCGAAAGGCTTTGTCAGGTTGTTGAGCAGTCCGTGGGATATTGAGCTTAATCCCTGTCTTATCATAGCAGGGAAGCCAACCTTGAAAACTGTTATATAAAGCCATGGATTTTTGCTGATAAATTTTACCGAAACAGAGCTTTGTGCATTTTTTGAATGGTAAAATAACAGCAACGCAAAACTTATAAACTGCGAAACCGCAGTAGAGAGCCCCGCACCGTATACACTTAAGTGAGGTACAAGAAGATAGTCGCCGAGGATATTTAAGAGACCGCCTGTGGTAAGACCTATCATGGAATAAAATGCCATGCCCTCATAACGCAGACAGTTGTTGAGTACCAGAGAGCAAATCATAAACGGACAGGAAATCAGCACCCACATTCCGTAGTCGCATGCGTAGGGGAGAATGGTGTCGGTGCTTCCCAGTAGCTTCATGAACGGCGATATAAAAATAAGACCGAATACTGTAAGAACAAGTCCCGCAAAACCGCCCAGAAAGAATGCAGACGATACATACTTAGAAGCCTCGTCTGTGTTTTTGTCGGCAAGGGACTTGGAAACCATTGTTCCCGAGCCTTGTCCGAGCATAAAGGCAATTGCCTGAATTATAGCCTGAAGAGTAAATAGTATTCCCGTAGCTGCCTGAGCACTCTTTCCGAGATTTCCGACAAAATATGTATCTGCCATGTTGTAAATGCTTGTTATAAGCATAGATATTGTTGTGGGAATTCCGAGAGTTATTACAAGCTTTGCCACAGGAGTCTCTGTCATTTTTTTGTAGTGGAGTTCAGAATTAGTCATTTTTATCACCTAAATTAGTATTTCTGCAATAAATACAGCCATGCATGATAGAGCCGCAACGGTAAGAAGACTCTTTTCTTTGTATGAGGCTATGAGTGCAGCAATCAGTCCGAAAATTGCAGATACTATGTGCTCGGTTGCATAGAGTATGGCAGGTATTGTCATTACAGACAGTACCGCATACGGCACATAATACAGAAAAGAAAGCAAAAATCTGCTTTTGATTTTTTTCTTAACCAGCACAAGTGGTAACATTCTTATAAGATAAGTAACGAGTGCACAGGAAAGGAGATAGATGGGAAAATTCGGTGTCATATTATACCTCCTCCATTTCTTCAACAGGATGCACAAGTGCAAAAACCACACTCGATACCACAGCACACACTATGATGATAAATCCGCTCGGGATGCTGTTAAGATATGGGGTATAGTAAAATATACAGCTCAGTATAATTGCAAAAAGCACACACATCGCTGTAGGACGGTGCCTCTTTGCCACAGGCACCACAATTGCCGCAAACATGGCATATATCGCAACCCCGAGGGAAGATATAACGATGGGAGGCAGGATGTTTCCTGCAATTGCACCAAGGAGCGTTCCTATACTCCAGCCGAGAAACGGCGTGAGAATAAGTCCGTACATGTAACCACGCTTTACATCCTCTTTACTTGATGTCGCCACTGCAAAAACCTCGTCGGTGTTTACAAAGGCTATCGCTAATCTGTCTGCCATCTTTATGCTTTTATGGAGCTTTTGCGAAAGCGAAACAGACATGAGTGCATATCGTAAATTAATAACGAACTGGGTGGCACAAAGCTCTGCTATACTTCCTCCGCCGATTATTATGGGAACCGCCGCAAGCTGACCTGCAGAGGTTACATTTGTCATTGATATGAGAAGTGCCTCAAGTATCGTGAGTCCGCTGTCAACCGAGAAAATACCGAATGCAAAGGAAACCGAAAGATATCCCAGACATATCGGTATTCCGTCTGTTATACCTTTTAAGAAAGTGTTTTTTTCTATCTTCATTGTTTATCTCCAGTAGTCAACCTCATGGGGAAGGTCTATGTTTTTGGCACGAAAAACAGGCTTTTTGCCCTCTTTAAGCTGATTGTCATAATCCTTAAGACACCTGAAAGCATATTTTCCGAGGTAAAGTATCACAGGCATGTTTATTATTGTCATAAGACCCATTGTTACATCTGCAATACCCCACAGAAGATCTGCACTTAGTATGCTACCAAGGAATATTACGGAGGCCTCTGCAAGATTTATAAATTTCATAGTCTTTTTTGACGGAGCATGTCCCAGAAGATGATTTACGGAGCGGTCTACATAGTAGAGATTGCCAAGAAGTGTAGTAAAGGCAAAAAGTATCATGGATACAGTAATGAATATCGGGCCGAAGTCACCAAGAACCGTTCTTACACATTCCTGAACATACGGAGCACCCGAAAGTGCCTCACTTGGCTCTACACCTGAGCACATGCACATGAATGCAGTTGCACTGCATACCAAAAGCGTGTCTATAAACACGGAAAGCACCTGAACAAGACCCTGCACTGCAGGGTGATCAACATCTGCCGATGCAGAGGCGTTGGGAGCGGAGCCGACACCTGCCTCGTTGGAGAAAAGCCCTCTCTTTATTCCGTACATTATACACGAACCTCCGAATCCGCCGAGTATCGCATTGATGTCAAAGGCCTCTGCAAAAATTCTATGGAAAACATTAGGAAGCATATGTGCATTTATAATAGTTACCGTAAGTGCAATAAGAATGTACACAAGTCCCATAAAGGGCACAAGAAATGCAGTAACACTTATTATTCTCTTTCCTCCGCCGATAAGACAGTATCCGACAGTAAATGCAATTATAAGACCGATTATAACGGGGGATACCGTGCTGTCATAGAAAGAGTAGGGACTAAAGGTTGATTGCAGATTGTAGGAAGCCAGCATGTTAAATCCAAATCCGTAGGTCAGTATAAGAAATACAGAAAATATTAGCGCAAGCGGTCTTGACCTTAGGGCGGTTTCTATGTAGTAAGCAGGACCGCCGGAGCTTCCGTCCTCGGTTTTTTTCTTGTAAATCTGTGCGAGGGTGCTTTCGATAAAGGCGGAAGCACTTCCGATGATTGCAATTACCCACATCCAGAACACAGAACCGAATCCGCCGAGACAAAGGGCTGTGGAAACACCGATTATGTTTCCTGTGCCGACTCTTGATGCAGTGGAAACCATGAGAGCCTGAAATGAGGAAACACCGTTTTTGCCGCTGGGTTTTTCCGTAACGGCTTTGATTTGCTGACCAAACAGCCTAAATTGTACAAAACGAGTTCTTATTGTAAAATAAAGACCGCCAAGCACAAGTATGATAATAAGAATGTAGCTGTACAAGAGGTCATTAAGGTTTGATATAATAGAATTTAGCATAAAAAATGTCTCCCTTAAAAAATATTTAACAAGAGACATTATATATAATAATGATAAAAAAGTCAAATTTATAAAATAAAAAACTTGACTATGATAAAAACTTTTGTTATAATAACAAATGTTGTATAAAACCAAATATTACGGGATGTAGCGCAGTTTGGTAGCGCATCTGGTTTGGGACCAGAGGGCCGCAGGTTCGAATCCTGTCATCCCGACCAAAAAGGCGGTTTTTTGAAACCGTCTTTTTCTTTGCTCAAATTACTGTAATATCGCTATTTTACTGCATTTGCTGACTTTGGTAATTTGCATTAAGAATTGTTTGAAATTATCAAAATCAAGCTCATTGGCAACACTTAGGCAACAATGACAACATCTATCAATCCTTTTATTTATCGGCATTTTAGCTGTATGGACTTTATTTATAGGCAACACAATAGATGTTATGAGCTTATAAGTCACTCCTCAGTTGATGAAAAGCACTAACATCTATCCCAAAGAAAAAAGCCTGCGGTTTCGTCATTCCCCTATAACGGGAGGACTACTACCGTAGGCACACTATTTTTTAATATAATATGTGTCTCTCATAGGTGTTTATAATATTCTCACATCTAAAAAATGCCATTCTCCGCAACGAAATAGAATTTTGTATGTTTCTTTATACCCTTATGAACTTTTATGAACTGAGGCGAAGGATTAAAGCAAATGCCATAATGTTTTGTTATGC
>JAZSFO010000098.1:0-6478 GCA_045532255.1 Clostridia bacterium
AATGCGCACACATTCGTGTGCGGATTTTTGGCGACCGAGAAGGGGCTGATGCATATTGCTCCGCAATCTGCCTTGCTCGTCCACCCAAAGCTACGCTTTCGGTACCTGACTTCGCACCAAAAAGCTAAAAACATGTCACCGGCATGTTTTCTTAACGCTTTTTGCCCTCCCAGGGTTCGAGCCCCTCTATTTAACTCACAAAAAAAGACACCATGCGGTGTCTATTTTTTGTGGCGACCGAGAAGGGGCTCGAACCCTCGACCTCCAGCGTGACAGGCTGGCATTCTAACCAGCTGAACTACTCGGCCGTGTCTCTTTTCTTAAAGGACTTGTATATTGTAACACAAAAAATATCCTTTGTCAAGAATTTATTTTTATTCCTCAGTTTTGGCAGGGGACAAAGTGAAATCTATTGGCATGTTTTTTGTATGAATAGTTTTATGAATTGCGAAATAGATATAACAGCTTCGTCCGCTATACGGTATCCCATATCACACTAGGTATGAATTTTGGGAACATTCGCCCCAAAATTCATAAGGCGTGTGCTATGGGATATCGCATTTCGTACGAGCGCACAGCAGAGGGTATTCAATGCGTTGCTTTTTGCGGATTTCAAGTTAAAACAGATGCCTGAAATCCAGCAAAAAACGGAGTAAAATTACCGAAAATCAATTTCCGCTGCGGTTCGGTTATTTTAGCGATGCCAAGCTCTGAGTGAGCTTGTCAGCGCGGCTTCGTTTTTTGTGCAGATTTTAGGTAGATGTTCTTGAAATACGCACTTAGCAGCGCTTGAATATCCTTTGATGAAGCACATCATGAAATTCACCATCTATAAAATTATTTATATATTATATTTCCTATTATTTCAACCTGCTTTTGTAACAAATCGCATACTCTCAAAATCCCCAAAGCAACACCTTTGTAAAGGAATTGTAAAAAAAAGGTCATCTAAATTTTATTGACTATGCGGGAATTTAATGGTATTATTATTGTAAGTCAGTGTCGGATATAATACTGACACAAAAACGAAACGGAGGTTTTAGAAATGAAGACATTTAAGCGCATAATTGCATCAACCATTTCCGTGTTGATGATATTGGCTTCACTTCTTACGGTCAATGTTTTTGCAGAGACTGTAACATTCCCCGATGTGGCAGACGATTACGCATACAAGGGCGCAATCTACTCCCTCGTGGAAGCAGGCATTATCAATGGTATTGAAGAAAACGGAGTTCTCAACTTCAAGCCCGAAAATACCATTACAAGAGCAGAGTTTGCAAAGCTTATTGCAGTTAAGCTTGCAGGCAATGTAACACTTACAGAAACCACAGCACAATTCCCCGATGTTGCACAGGACTATTGGGCAAACCCCTATATAGCATATGCTGTTAAGGCAGGAATTATCAATGGTAACCCCGACGGTACATTCCGCCCCTTTAACCCAGTTACATACGGAGAGGCTATCAAGATGATTGTATGTGCAAAGGGCTATGGCTCACTTTACATACCCAGCGAGCCCTGGTTTGCAAACTATATACAGATAGCTAACCAGATTGATCTTACAAAGTATGCACAGGGCTACGGTGCTAACGAAGCTTCAAGAGGTCTTGTTGCACAGCTTATTTACAACATGGACTTCTGCAAAAATATCACAGTTTCCCAGCCCGGAGGCGGTCCTTCATTTGAGGACGACGATGAGTATGAAGAATTTGACGGTGTTGTAGAGGGCGTTTATGAGACATCTCTTACAGGTCAGCGCCTGGGCCTCAGCAAGCTTCAGGTTATGATAAGCGGTAAGAAGTTTGGTATCGGCGACTACGATTTGGACAAGTTCTATTCTTATCTTGGTAAGATGGTTACCATCCGTTACAAGGAAGGCAGTAAGAACGAGATTATCTCTATTGTAGAAAGCGGAGACAACAGCAAGATTACAATTGATGCAAGCTGTATAGACTCTGTTTCTGCAGATGGTATTGAATACTATGAGGATGAAAAAAGCACAAAGGTTCTTACAGCTAAATTTGCTGATGACCTCTATGTAATATACAACGGCTCAGGCGTTGCAAAGGATGATATCACAGATGAGTTCATTGAGGACTACTTCAATATCGAATCCGGCGAAATCACACTTATGAACAACGACGGCGGTAAGGATTATGAAATAGCTTATGTTACAAGCTATGAAACCTACTATGTATCAGGCAAGAGCTCATCTGACGGTGTATATACCATCAATGACAACAACAACATCAACGGTGCATCCATCGTTCTTGATGAGGACGACTGCACAGTATCCAAGGTATCCTCTCTCGGCGGTAAGCCGTCTTCAAGCTCACTTTCCGCTATTACATCAAAGAGCGTTATCTCTGTTGCAAAGCCCTATGACAGAACAGAGGGAACAGAGGTTATTATCTCTACAATCAAGGAAAGCTCCGGCGAAGTTGACGAGCTTGACGGCACCGGCTATATCTGCATAAACGGTAAGGATTATACTTACTCCGATTACTACCTCGCACTCGAGGATAAGAATCCCGATGAGTACGAGCTCGAAGTAGGCGACAAGGCTGCATTCTACTTTGACTATGCAGGCAGACTTGTATTTATGACAAAGAGCGAAACTGCAGATGACAATAGCTATGCATATATTCTCGGCTATGACGAAGGCAGCGGCCTCGGTGCAAGATGCTATTTGAGACTCTATGCAATCGTAGGAAGCTCCGCAAAAGTTATCGAGGATGCATACCTTGACACAGAGGTAAGATTTAACGGTAATGATGAAGTTGCTTCCGATGTAGGCGATCTACTTGAGGAAAAGGCAGCAGAGCTTAACGACAAATTCGGAAGCTCCATCAGCAACGCAAGCCATGCTCAGCTTATCAAATATAAGTCCTTTACAGATAAGGACGGCCATACATGTATAGACGAGATAGAAACACTTGATCCCGATGTAAAGGCAGACACGCTTGACTACAAGTCCAAGGCATTCTCCCAGGACGGCAAGAGCCAGTTTGTAATAAACAGCTCCACAATCATCATTCAGGTTCCCGATGACAGAACCGATGAAACCAAGTTCAAGAAGACAACAAGTGCCTTCTCTGATGGCAATCAATACAAGGTAGAAGCTTATGACATTAAGTCCAGCACAGCTAAGGTAGTTCTTTACTACAGCAACAGTTCAAAGACCGATATCTATGCAAGCAACAATGTTGCATTTGTAGCAGGTAATATCCGCGGTGCTGATAATGATGATGATGTTACAGTTGACCAGCTTCCGTATTTCTATGCGGGTAACGCTGTTCCCGAAGAAAAAGATATGCCTACCTTGCTTACCGAAAAGAGAGGTATGCTCACAGGTATTGATAAGGGTGACCTTATCAGACTTGCTGTTGACAACAACGAAATCGTTAAAGTGGAGAAGCTCTTTGTAAACGGTGTGCTTTACGACAGAAACGGCGAGGAAGCAGATGGCAATATCGTTAAACAGAGCGACGGCAAGGACGGCGAATATTACTATGTAATGTACGGAACAGTTCACGAAGTATCCGAAAGCAACGTCATGATTGCACCTCAGATTGTAGATGACCATGAGGATTATAAAGGAGAATGGGAGAACTTCAACATCACATCCTCCACAAAGATTTACAGATGGAATTCTTCAACAAGTAAGTATGAGTCCGATATAGAACCTACTTCACTTCAGTCTGTTGCTTCAACAACTGATGCGTCAACAGCTTCCAATGTAATCGTAATCAGAATTAACAATAGCGTTAAGGCAATTTATGTAGTTAAATAATAGGGGTTATCCCAAACTTAAAAGAACCGCTTCGGAAACGATGCGGTTCTTTTGTATATTGCTGTTTTTTTGTGAGATACTATAGTAAATATATATTGGGGAGAATAATCATGATAAAAATAGCAATGTTCGATTCAAAACAATATGACATAGACAGCTTTGAGACACTTAAAGGGGATAATATCCATATAAAATACTTCGAAACCAAGCTTAACGAGGACACAGCACATCTTGCCAAGGGCTATGACGGTGTTATAGTCTTTGTTAATGATGATGTAAGCTCGGGAGCAATAGATGTTCTCTGCTCGCTTGGTGTAAGGCTTATTGCACTTCGGTGTGCAGGCTACAATAATGTAGACCTTAAGTCCGCAAAGGACAGAATAAGCATCATCCGTGTTCCTGCATATTCGCCCCATGCGGTTGCAGAGCATGCAATAGGTATGCTCCTCACATCGATACGCAGAATTCACAGGGCATACATTCGCTCAAAGGATTTTAACTTCAGCCTGAACGGTCTTACGGGCTTTAACTTAAACGGCAGAACTGTGGGTGTTGTCGGCACGGGAAAAATCGGCAGAGTGTTCTGCGATATTTGCAAGGGCTTTGGAATGAGGGTAATTGCATACGACCTCTATCCCGATAAAAATCTCGATGTGGAATATGTCTCTCTCGATACGATATATAAAGAAAGCGACATTATATCCCTCCATTGTCCGCTCACCAAGGACAATTATCATATGATAAATGAGGACACTATAGCACTTATGAAGCAAAGTGTAATCTTAGTAAACACCTCAAGAGGCTCGCTTATAGATGCCGAGGCTCTTCTTGATGCAATCAAGGGCAAAAGGATCGGCGGAGCTTGTCTTGATGTTTACGAGGAAGAGTCGGAACTGTTTTTCGAGGACAATTCGCTCCATATTGTAAGGGACGATATTCTGGCAAGGCTCATATCCATGCCAAATGTCCTCATTACCTCGCATCAGGCATTTCTTACCGAGGAGGCACTTGGCAACATAGCAGAAACAACACTTAGCGGAATAAACGATTTCTTTGAAAAAGGCAGGCTCACCAATGAAGTAAAATAAAACTTGACAGAGGATAAAAATTATTGTACTCCAATTATATAAGACATTAACCCGAAAGGAGTGTATGATAATGCTAAAAGGTATACCAAACATAATTTCCCCCGAGCTTCTTGAAGCAATTCTCAAGCTCTTCCCCCTCGACACATATCAGGACCCCGTATATATTATGGAAAAGGTCCCAGGAGATGATGTTCCCACACCTATTCTCGATACCTATAGACAAATCATTAAGCCTCACACAGATGCGGATCTTACACCTGTAGAGAGATTTGAATTCTATGAGCGCGCCAAGAAGGCATATGCCGTTGTTATGACGGGCGAAATAAATACAATTGCTTCGCCCGCTATACGATATCCCGTATCACACTGGGTATGAATTTTGGGAACATTAGTCCCAAATCTTTGTAAAAATACCGCCGCGATGACACGCTCACTCAGAGCGAGGCATCGCTAAAACCGACGGACAGCAGCGGAAATTTGATTCCGTCGGTTTTGCGGAATTTTTACTTTGATTTGTGCCGAATGTTTTGCCCCAAAATTCATAAGGCGTGTGATACGGGATATCGAATATCGTACGAGCGCACATCAGAGGATATTCAATAAGTTCTTGAAATACGCACCTAGCAACGATTGAATATCCTCTGATGAAGCTCACAGATAAAAATCCGCAGTAATTTTTAAATATATCATTACAGACTCTTATTAATTTCATGCTTGACTGCACGTTTTTTTGCCGTCTCATAAACTTCATCATCTGCTCTTGCACCTATTACTACAACAAGCATTTGACCGTCGATTTTCATGAGCTTATACACAACACGAATGCCCAGACTTTTCAACTTGATTTTCAGAAAACCGGACAGATTATTGCCTTGTTTATTGCCTAATGGCTTACCATATCCGCCTTCATTTGCGGGTAGAGGATTCTCAAGCACTTTTTTTAGTGCTTTTGCTACAACTATGCGTTCGTTGCCGGAAAGCTCCTTAAAGTCTTTTTCGGCTTCGGGTAAATAGACTAATTTCCAATTCATTCAAATTCCACCTCGCCGATTGCATCTAAATCTTCTTCTGTAATACCAAGTTCTTTATACAGGTCTTCGCTTGAAGTTAGATTTTCCGGATTGAAATTTTGCATTCTTTCATTTGCCAAGCTCAATAATCTTGCATCATTAACTTCATCCATTAACCTAACATATTCTTCAGGAGACATAAGAACACATTCAGCAGTATTGTTTTTCATAACAACCTTTGCTCCGCTTTGCTTAACATCATCAAAAATCTTTCCCGCAAGACCTCTGTTAAATAATGAAATAGAAATGGTATCTCTAATAGCACTTGTAATATTTCCCATCATTTTCACCTCCGCAAATATATCATAACATGCTGTAGTTAATTTGTCAATAAATTTACTGTTAATTTTACAAATAAATATATTGTCTATTGTGTTTGATGACTAATAAATCACAAACCCATATTTATGAACATAATGAACATCGCCCGACGACGTTGTATTATGGCAGATTACAGGGGAGGCTGTCACGCGCATTGCCTCCTTTCCCATATTAACGGCACAGGTTATTGACTCCGTGCCTTTTTT
>JAZSFO010000049.1:0-8448 GCA_045532255.1 Clostridia bacterium
TGTATCATTCACAGTTATTGCATCATAGTGCATAAACACCTTGTCAACACATTCGAGCACGGATTGAGGGCCGTTTTCTTCTGTCTTTGCCCTAAGTTCATCCAGCGTGAGAGAATTATCTATGCTAAATACAGAAGATGCTGTGCGGACAAGCGATGTCATTACAGCACCGCATCCCAGATATGCTCCAATATCATTACAAAAGGATCGGATATAAGTACCCTTGGAACACTTAACCTTGATTTTGAAGCTGTCGCAGGTAATATCAGATACATCGCAGGAATAAATTGTAACCTTCCTTGGCTCAAGTTCAAGGGTTATTCCCTCTCTGGCAAGCTCATAGAGTTTTTTTCCGTTTTGTTTGATTGCACTGTACATTGGCGGTACTTGCTCTATCTCACCCACAAAATGAGAAACCGCTTCTTTTATCTGCTTTTCGTCTGCACAAACTATTTTGGTTGATGTTGTTTTTCCCCATATATCATAGGTGTCGGTAGTAATTCCGAGTTTAACCTCTGCAATATACTCCTTGTCCGAAAAAGTCAGCATATCACATGCTTTGGTGCTTTTTCCAACACATATAGGAAGAACCCCCTCTGCATTGGGGTCAAGTGTTCCCGTGTGGCCTACCTTTCGTGTGCCGAGGGTCTTTCTTACTACATTGACTACATCGTGAGATGTAAATCCCTTTGGTTTATTGATAATTACAATTCCGTTTAACTCTGTCATTTATATTACCTCTGTAATTTTTTGGAGCAAAACAGAAACAGTATCCTCAAGGGATCTTTCGATTGTGACTCCTGCTGCCCTGAGATGTCCTCCTCCGCCAAGCGAACCTGCAATTTTGGAAACATCGACATATTTATTTGAGCGAAGGCTTACCTTACATTCATTTGGTCCCTTTACCTTGATATATATGCCCGTCTCTACTCCCTCAATGGTTCTTGGGAGAGAAGACAAATCATCGACATCCTCAAAAGACAGATTGTATTTTGAAAGCATTTCTTCATCGGCATATGCTATACATACTTTTCCGTCTGCATGGAATTTCAGCTTAGATACAACCTCCGCCTTAAGTGCAAGCTGGTTAGAGGTTGTTTTTTCAAAAAGAACATAAGATATATCCGCTATGCTGAAATCATGTTCTGCAAGCTTGGCACAGATTGAAAAGCTCACTGGTGTTGTGTTGGAATATCTGAAACCTCCTGTATCGCTTACAATTGCGGTATAAAGCCTGAGAGCAATTTCCTTGGTTATGGGAGTCTTAAGATAATCCTTTATAAAATAATATATAATTTCGCCGCTAGCTGCAGCACCGCTGTCGATATGATTTATATCTGCATAACCAATATTTGTTTTATGGTGGTCGATACAGCATTTTATTTTGGATTTGTCAAATACCTCTTCCTTAAGCTGTCCCATCATGCCAATTTCTGCAACATCAACTGCTATGCACATATCCCAGCTTTCCCTTGGAGTGCAAAAAAGGCTTTCGTCTGTCAAAAATGCAATTCTCTCGGGAATGGGTGTAGGTGAAAATATATAAGCATCCTTGCCAAGCTTTCTTAAAGCATCTGCAAGAGCTGAAGCTGAGCCAAGACAATCTCCGTCGGGATTGCGATGAATAATAATTGCGACAGATTTGCTTTTCTTCAGTGCTTTTGAAATCTCTTTCATATTATTCATCCTCGCTATTTATTTTGTGAAGAAGCTCATTTATATGCATTCCGTAATCTATTGATGTGTCCAGAACAAACGTAGGATGCGGTACACATCTGAGATTTAGGTTAGATGCAATTTCTCTTTTAATATATCCTGTTGCACTTTTGAGTGCTTCCATTGTGCCTTTTTTCTCCTCTTCAGTGCCCATTACGGAAACATAAACCTTTGCATACTTCAAATCCTTGGTTACAGTCGCAGAGACTATTGTTGTCATTTTGGACATTCTCGGATCCTTTACAGTGCGGACTATTGAGGACATCTCTCGCCTGTATTCTTCCTGTATTCTTTCTACTCTGTTAAAAGCCATATAATTTCCTCTTTCTTTGAAAACAGGGCTGTAAAACTCATTTTTACAGCCCATGTACAACTGGTAACTATGGGGATAGAAATCTTACTGCTCCTTGATTTCTTCCATAACAAAGGATTCTATAATGTCGCCTTCCTTGATGTCATTAAAGTTTTCTATACCGATACCGCATTCGTATCCTGTTGCAACTTCCTTGACATCGTCCTTAAATCTCTTGAGGCTGGACAATACTCCTTCGTGAACAATTATACCGTCGCGGACAATTCTAACCTGAGAATTACGCGAAATCTTTCCGTCAAGAATATATCCTCCGGCAATTGTACCTACACCGCTAACCTTAAATGTGCTTCTGACTTCTGCGTGTCCGAGAACATTTTCTTTGAATTTGGGTGCAAGCATACCCTTCATAGCCGCTTCTATCTCTTCGATAGCATGATAGATAACTCTGTAAAGTCTTATATCGACATCATTCTGTTTTGCCGATGCAAGTGCTCCGTTGTCGGGTCGTACATTAAAGCCGACAATAATAGCATTGGATGCTGCAGCGAGCATAACATCGGATTCTGTTACGCCGCCTACACCGCCATGTATACAGCATACTCTTACTTCCTCGTTAGAAAGCTTTGTAAGAGACTGCTTAACCGCTTCAACTGAGCCTTGAACATCTGCTTTAACTATGATATTGAGATCCTTTACCTCTCCCTGCTTTATCTGGTCAAAGAGGGCATCAAGAGAAACAGCAGAACGGGATTTGATGCTTTCTTCTTTGATTTTCTCTTTTCTTTTCTCTACAACGGCTTTTGCCTTTCTTTCGTCATCAACGGCATAAAGTATGTCTCCGCCCTGCGGAACATCTGAGAGACCAATAATCTCTACAGGAACAGACGGACCTGCTTTCTTTACCTTGTTTCCGCGGTCATCAACCATTGCTCTTACTCTTCCTGTTGCAGTTCCTGCTACAACAATATCTCCAGTCTTAAGAGTACCGTTTTGTACAAGAACTGTAGCAACGGGACCTCTGCCCTTGTCAAGCTGTGCTTCTATTACTGTACCCTTGGCATTTCTGTTGGGGTTAGCCTTAAGTTCTTTCATTTCCGATACAAGAATTACCATTTCCAAAAGCTCGTCGATATTCTGATTGAACTTTGCAGATATAGGTACACAAATTGTATCTCCGCCCCATTCTTCGGGAACAAGCTCATATTCCATAAGCTCCTGCTTGATTCTGTCGGGGTTTGCACCCTCTTTGTCAATTTTGTTTATAGCAACTATTATTGTTACTCCCGCCGCTTTTGCATGGTTTATTGCTTCTACTGTCTGGGGCATTATACCGTCATCTGCCGCAACAACGAGTATGGCAACATCAGTAACCTGAGCACCTCTCATTCGCATTGTTGTAAATGCCTCGTGTCCGGGTGTATCAAGGAATGTTATCTTCTTGTCACGGATGCGGACTCTGTATGCACCGATGTGCTGAGTAATACCGCCTGCTTCCCTTGCGATAACATTTGTGTTTCGGATTGTATCAAGAAGTGATGTTTTACCGTGGTCAACATGACCCATAACAACTACTACAGGTGAACGCGGCTCCAAATCCTCGGGAGCGTCCTCAACATCATTGAACAAGCGGTCCTCGTCTGTTATTATAATCTCCTTGCTTATTTCAAATCCAAGGTCTGCACCTATAAGAGATGCGGTATCAAAGTCTATTGTTTGACTTACAGACGCCATTATACCTATTTCAAAGAGTTTCTTTACAACTACTGTAGCTGCAACGCCAAGTTTCTGAGCAAAATCGCCCACAGAAATTTCATCGGGGATTTCTGCTGTCTTAGGTTCTTCCTGCTTTGCTTCTTCTTTTGCCTTCTTTTCTTTAGCTTCCTTCTGGTGTTCGGCCTTTTTGTCAAGTTTCTTGGAAGGCTGAGCATTTTTCTTTATTTTTTGCTTCTTTTCTGCCTTTTCTTCGATATCAATGTCAACAAGCTTTTCTATCTTATCGGTATCAAGCTTTTCAAGATCAACTGTATTATGTCTTGTATCTACAACCTTCTGCTTGTTTTCTTTCTTTATCTCGATTTCTTCTTCTGTAATTTCCACAGCAGGCTCTTGCGGTGTATCATTAGCATCATCCTGTGATTTTGCCTTCTTTGTTTTCTTCTGCTCCTCTTCCTTCTCCATATGAAGCTTTGTATAGTAATCTTCTATACTTGAGCCATCATCATATTTATTAAGAAGTGCTGTGAGCACAACATCTGTCTCATTAAGCTCCAGCGTTGTCATGTGATTCTTTACTTTAATTCCGTACTTTTCAAGCAGTTCTATAAGTACCTTACTTGTTAAATTTATGTCCTTACCCAATTCGTGTACTCTAGGTCCGGTCATAACACTTCACCTCCATTGGTATTTGATTGCAAATGTTTTTCTATGCTCTTTGCAAAACCCCTGTCTGAAATACAGATTGAGGCATTAAATTCATTTCCAAGTGCACCGCCGAGTTCTGACTTTGTACCGCATACAAAATATGGCACATTATAGTATATGCAACTGTTTGATACACTTTTCTTTGTATTATTGCTTGCGTCGCCGGCAATGATTACAAGGTGCGCCTTGCCGTATCTTATGCTGTCCTTGACAGCACCTTCACCGCATACTGCCTTGCCTGCTCTCTTGGCAAGTCCAATGAGACTGTATGCTTTTTGCACGGTTTCATTCCTCCTTAGCAAGCACTAAAAGCTCCCTGTATATTTCCTTATCTACTTCTCCTCTTAAGCTTCTGGAAAACCAGTTTCTTTTTTCTGCTTTTTTGATACAAGTAATACTTGGACACACATATGCGCCTCTTCCGGGACAAGTATAAGAATTATCTATAATAGCCTTACCTTCCGAGGCTCTGGCTATTCTTATAAGCTCAGTCTTTGGACGACGTGTCATACATCCCGAACACATTCTTACAGGAAACGGATTCTTGCTCATTTATTTCTCACCTCAAGCCATGTCGCTCTTGATGTCTATCCTGTAGCCTGTAAGGCGTGCAGCAAGCCTTGCATTCTGTCCCTCTTTGCCGATTGCGAGCGAAAGCTGGCTCGCGGGAACTATTACATAGGCTTCCTTGTTTTCTGTATCAACATCAAGGCTTATAACCTCAGCGGGATTAAGGCTGGCTATGATGAATTCACGGGGATCATCACTATACTTAACTATATCGATTTTTTCGCCGTTTAATTCGTCAACAATGCTCTGAACTCTTGTACCCTTTGCTCCTATGCAGGAACCAATGGGGTCAACATTTGGGTCATTGGAATATACTGCAATTTTTGTTCTTGAGCCAGCTTCTCTTGATATACTCTTGATTTCAACAATTCCGTCATGTATTTCGGGAATTTCTTCCTCAAAAAGCTTTACAACAAGACCGGGTCTAGTTCTTGATACAGTAACTAAAGGTCCTTTGGTTGTTCTCTTGACTTCTGTAACATATACCTTCATTCTCTTATGGAAATTATATTCCTCCGTGGGAACCTGTTCGCCGGGGGCAAGGTAGGCTTCTGTCTTGCCTATATCAAGATATATGTTTTTCTTTTCGATACGCTGAACCACACCTGTAAGTATCTTGTGTTCCTTTTCGGAAAATTCATCAAATATAAGTGTACGCTCGGCTTCCTTTATTCTCTGCATTACTACCTGTTTTGCTGTCTGTGCTGCAATTCTGCCAAAATCTGCGGGTTTTTCCTCAACACTTACAACATCGCCGATTTCATATGTTCCGCTAAGCTCCAAGGCTGCTTCCTTTGAAATCTGTGAAAGTGTGTCCTCCGCCTCTTCCACAACCTCAAGCTGTCTAAAAACCTTAACCTCCCCGCTTTCACGGTCGATATTTACCACAACATTGTTATGATTGGTATTGTAGTTTCTCTTGTAAGCAGAAACAAGTGCAGCATCAATTGCATCAAGTAAAATATCCTTGCTGATATTTTTTACCTTTTCGATTTCATCCAATGCATTAAGAAATTCCATATTCATTTTTTATAATCATTCCTCTCATCTTAAAATATTACTGCAAGTCTTACAAAGGAGGTTTCCTCCCTATTAACGCTGATGTCATTCTTTCCGTCATTTATTACAACACAGCCGTCATTTAGTCCTACAAGTCTGCCTGTAATAATCTTGGAGCCGTTTAGTGCTTTGTAAAGTCCGACTTCCACTTCCCTTCCCGCAAATCTTACAAAGTCCTCATCTTTTTTTAAGGGACGGTCAAGACCTGGTGATGTAACCTCAAGCATATATGCTGTATTGGTGGGGTCGTTTTTGTCAAGTGCATCGCTAAGTTTTCGGCTTACATTCTCACACATTGTAATAGATACAGTTTTGCTGTCGTCTGTTGTATCAAGAATAACTCTCATAACATAGTCAGAGCCTTCTTTTTTGTATTCCACATCATATACAGTACATCCCTCGCCCTCGGCTATGGGATGTGCCATATCATATACAATCTGCGAAACCTTGGAGCCCATTGCCATAAAAACACCTCGTTTCCGTATAAAATATAACGAAAGAGTGGGTTTGTCAACCCACTCCAAATGAACAATACTATGAATGATAATCAGTATCATACTGATTATATTTACTATATCACAAAATTATAAAAAAATCAAGTACTTTTACAGAAAAATATTATATAAATTATTACGCATTTGTAATCCTTGCAATCAATTTCCGTATATGCTTTTGGTGTTAAGAATCTGATTTGCGGCAAGGAGCAATATGTTTTTTGCGGGCGCCCATACAGTGTCAAAACTTGCATCAGGGTATGGGTAATTGCCAACATAAGGACAAAGCTCAACTGTTACGGTTGGCTTCTGATATTTGCGGAAAACATAGTCAAAGAAAGAACCGCCGACACCCGTACAGGATTCCTTATAACCTATAAAGCCTGTCTCCAATCTGAGTGCATTTTGTATATTACTTGGTTTTTGTTCATTGTCTGCCCAATAGAATATCTGTCCTTGTGTATGAAATGAGAAGAAGCCATCGAATACATTGCTGTCTACATATTGTGATACCGCAATAGTTTCGGGTTCGGTGTTAGGACAATCACCATTAAAGCCCGTAGAACCTCTTGGGTTTTTGTTCTTGTCGTAGCTCCAGTCTTTGTCATAATTCCAGTTTACATCCACCCCTCTTACATTTGCTTTCCAGGCACGATATCCATATTTTGGTGAGTCATATATTTTCATCTGCGAAAGCTCAGCAGAGTTTGTTGTTGAATAAATACCGTTCTGAACAAGGTTGACACCATCCGGATTAACCATTGGAACGATACAGAATGTCACACTATCAAGTATTGTACGGGGGTCGTACTTTCCCCACATGTTACCGTGACGATATGCAAATGCATACCTGTCGATTGCATACATCAGATATGTAGTAGCTATGTATTCTCTTGCATGGTGTGTACCGCATACAAATATCTTTGTAGGGCCTTTGCCAAACTCTATAAGCAGAAGATCTCTGTTTTCTACAGACTTTCCTATAGAAGATGTTTTTATAAGATCGGGATACATTATTTCAAGGCTTGCAGCATCATTTAGCATATTCTGATAGGTATATGTCGAGTAAGGATAAACTACATGATGCGGAGTTACAGGATATGCAGTCTGAACATATTCATCAATATTTTGAGTGTCTATGTCTTTATAATACCCATCGTAGATACTACTCACTGTACCTATGTGAATAATTCCGTTTGTTTCTGTCATGGGCAGACCCGAGAAGTAAGCAATTTCATCTATTGGTGCATACACAATACCATCTTTTACAAAAATTTTACCCTGCGATGTGCAAAGGTCATACCAATTAGATGCTACTGCAAAGTCAGCGGTTCTGCCGTTCATAGATATTCTGAATGTTCCGCCGTTGTCATTGAGCCATGTTATATCATAACCGAATAACCATGCCACGGAATACATATCGACATATATTTTTCCAACTGTGCTTACAGGCGGTGTTATTGTCAACTGATTGCTATTCCAGAAGATAGTGGAATTGTTAACAGCAAGAGTTGCCGAAGTGCCTGAAGGTTCTGCCTGTGCGTCTGCCGAAACAAGTCCTGTTGACAAAAGAATGGAGGCAATAATAAGTATAACCATTAGTTGAAGCCTATGAATTTTCATTGTTTTTCTCCCTTATGATAGTATTTTCGACAAATATAACTTGTTAATTATAACACTTACAGAAAGAAAGGTCAATGTTTTTATGCAGATAAATATTAAAAGGGACTATATCACTTATACAATAACGAAATAGTTGAAACGAGCCTTGGAAAGTTGTTCCAAGGCTCACATTTCTCTTATTACTTTTTGTTTTCACTAAGTAATTTTTTTTGAATTCTTGCAGGTACAATGAGTACCAAAGCGGAAATAATA
>JAZSFO010000019.1:0-10428 GCA_045532255.1 Clostridia bacterium
GGGTACCTGCGGGATATGACATTTATGATATCTCTTACTGCGGCTCCCGTAGATGCTGTCACTACTCCTATGACCGAGGGATACTTAGGTATGCTCTTCTTGTGCGAGGGGTCAAAATATCCCTCGCTTTCAAGCCTTGCCTTAAGCTGTTCGTATGCCGCATATAGCTGACCTATGCCGTCGGGAACAAGAGAGTCTATATAGAGCTGGTATACACCGTCTCTTTCGTAAACGCTGACTCTTCCAAATGCAAGGACACTCATACCGTCTTTGGGTTCAAAACGCAGAGCTGACGCTCCCGAGCGGAACATAACCGCCTTGATGGAGCCTGTCTCATCCTTTAGGGACATATACATATGCCCTGAGTAATGATGCTTGAAGTTGGATATCTCTCCCCTTACGCACACTGACGAAAGGTTGATGTCAGTATCCATCCTGCGTTTGATATAGCTGTTGATCTCTCCTACGGTAACTGTATGCATGGTTTACTTTATGATATCTGCAAGCACACCGTTGACAAATGCAGGTGCATCGTCGTCGCTGTACTTCTTTGCAAGCTCTACCGCCTCATTTATAGACACCTGAAACGGAACATCCGCATACTCCATTTCGCTCAGCGAAAGGCGGAGTATGGCAAGGTTGACCCTGGAAAGTCTGTCTATCTTCCAGTTCTTTAGAGAGCCTTCTACCCTGCTGTCTATATGGGTGAGGTTATCAAAGCAACCCTTGACGCATGCATCCACATAATCCATGTCGGCTTCCGTAAGTTTGGCATACTCATCGGTGAATGTAAAGTTATCCATGGTAAGACTTACATCATTATCACCGTGAAAGGGTATTTGATATATTAGTTTGAACGCACTGTCGCGTGCAGTTTTTCTGCTCATGTGTTTCCTCCGATATGGGATTATTCTTCTGTAGTATCTTCTTTTTCTTCCTCTTGGGGAATATCAATTCCCACAACGCGCACATTGACCTTTTCTGCCTTGAGGCCTGTCATGAGTTCTATCTCTTTCTTGACTGCGTCCTGAACATTCCATGCAACCTCGGGTATCCTTGCACCGTATTTAACCACTATATTTATATCTACAGTAACGGTCTCTTCATTAACCGATGCCTTGATTCCGCCCGAAAACTGTTTCTTGCCGAGTCTGCGTGCTATACCGTCTACAAGACCTGCACCTACACTGCTCACTCCATCTATTTCAGACACGGCAACGGATGCTATGGTCTCTATAACCTCTTCGGATATTTTGATGCTTCCGCTTAATACTTCCTTTGCTTCGCTCATGTAAATACCTCCCAAAAAGTAATTTGTGACAAAATACTATTAGTCAGTATATAGTATAACACAAAATTTAATTAACTTCAACTATTTTTATATTATTATTTTGCGTAAGCTCATAAATTACATCTACAATTTTCGCAGTATCGCTTCTGCTGAGTCCCTTTTGCTTTATGCTGACCGTTACACCCTCTTCGGTTATATGCACAAGTGTCTCGCTAAATCCCTTTGAGCTTAGCATGTTCTGGGCAGTTACTTCGTTTTCCTCAAAGGCTATGATTTGCTGGAGCTTATTTTCGGTCTCTGTTCTTGTCTCCTGCGATATGGTCTCGTCAGCGAGGATTTTCTTAAGCTCATCGTATGTCTTATCTCTTGCCTTGTCTCTTTCGAGACGGCGTACGGAGAAGGCATCTGTTTCCTTATTCTCTGTCTTTAGCGGTGCATTTACCATAACGGTCTCGCCAATGCCCGGCTCCTCCTTGGAAAGCTCCTTGGAAGCAACAGTATCCGAATCCATATCATATCTGTAATTGAGATACCCTGCAATACCAAGCATTATAACAAGTGTTGTTGCTACCATCTGTTTTTTCTTCAAAATCATAAACATATTTTTATACCTCCGTAGAATCATGCTACAATAATATCAATCTTTTGGCAGTACCTTTACCCTGTGAAGCGGAACATCAAGAGCGGTTGAAACTGCCCTTGTTATGAGAGCGTTTTTTACTTCGTCCGAAACTCCTCTGGCTGTTACTATCACTCCCCTCACCCTCGGAAGAAGCTCCTCGGTAACAAACGGTGCCTCACCCGAGCCGTCACGCTTTGTTACCGCCTGAATCCGCTTTGTGGATGTCTTTTTTTCTCCGTCTGAAACGGTGCTTTCATCGCCCTCGGAAGCGATATTCAGCATACCCTTATTATCGTATGAGATAAAAACACTCACATCATCAACTCCGTCAATCCCCTCTATTATTTCCTTTAGCTTTTTTTCGGTGTCCTCCTCTTCAAAAACGCTTTTTACCTCGGTTTCGCTTACTGTTTCTTTGCTCTCTTTTCCAAAATTGGAAAGAAGAACAAGCACTATCCCCACAGCCAGAAAAATAACAAGATATGTACTTTTTATTCTTCCGAGCCTTTTCATATGCTCACCTCACTCAAAAATCACATCCTCTGCACCGAGAGATTTGATATACTCTTCTGCTTGGGGGTGTTTTTCTTCACTTATTCCCGCCACATACACCTTGCCGTCACTAATGCGGACAAATGCATCTTCGCCTGTTACCTCTTGCACTCCGTCCTCTATAAGCTCATTAAAACGGCTTTCGTCGGACAGAAGAGATGTAAATATCCTTTGGCTTTCCGACACACGCAGTTCAAAATCAGGATCGCTTTCAAAGATTTTTGCCGTATTTCTTTGGATATTTGAACCAAGCACAGCCTTTTTGAGCGGTGTTACCACCGTGGCTATAACAAAAACACCGCAAAGTATGCGGATTATTCCCTCGTACTTTTTGCCGGGAACAAGGATATTCACTCCCGTACAGAACAAGATGGCAAAGCACAAGGACAATATATACTCTTTCATAATATCACCTACAACTCATAAGAACGGCAAACGAAAGTATGAACATAACAGTCATAAGAAGAAGCACCGCCATTATATGTATTACCGTCTGCCCGACCTGATATATCGTATTGCACATCCGGGTATCGCAAAAAGGCTCGGTAAGACCTGCCGTTATCTTGAGCATAAAACCCATCACAAAGAGCTTGAGCACAGGAACGATGCAGAGAACTGCAAGGATTACAATTCCTGCCGTACCGAACGCACCTCGAAACACCCCTGCAGATGCAAGAATCAAATCGGTACTGTCCGCAAGAAAACCTCCCACAAGAGGAATTGCATGGCCTATTGTATATTTAACTGCTCTTATTCCGATATTTGAACCATGGGACGCATTAAGACCCGAAAGTGCGGTCATTCCCGCAAACACAGTAAGCAGTAATCCCAGAACCCAGAAGAGCACCTGTCTTGCGATGCCGATGAGCTTTGTTATCTTTATTCCCGATGACATATTGCCTATGACGGTAAGCAGACCTATGTAAAAAAATGCATCTATCATATATCCGCCTGCATATTCGGAAACAACATTTATCATGGCAAGGAATATCCCCTGAGATGCCGCGACATTTATTCCCGAGGACGATACTATGCCTATATATGCAGGCAGACTCATTCTTATAAAGGTCTCAAGCTCGCCCGAGCAGCCTCGTGCGGTATTTACCGCATTACTCAGCACCCCCGCAAGAAATGCCGCTATTACAAAGTAGCATACGAGGTAGGAAATCTCGCCCAAGGCACCGCCGAGCTTTATCTGCGAGCCTTTGATGCACGAAGACAGTATACAAAATCCCATAATCGAAAGCACATACGAGGCACAGTATCTTACATCGCCGATGAGCATATTCCAGAGCTTTTCTATTATCCCGTCTCCGCCAATATCCCTGCCCGAAATAACACTTCTTACAAGCTCCTGAAAGGTGGCATTGCCCGTTATTTCTTCTACAAGAGAACTGGAAAAATAAGGTACTGCATCTGTAAGCTCCCCTGCACAAGCAGGTGTCTTAACAAAAACAAGCACAAGAGTTAAAGCAAGTATCTTCATCATGCACCTATAATTTCTTTTACCGCCTTGAATATTCCAAGAAGCATCGGAACTGCCATGGAAAGCATTATTATCTTTCCTGCGGTCTCCAGGGAATTGGCAATTGCCTTCTCGCCCGCATCAGAGCAGATGTCGCTTCCAAAGCCTGTAAGGTATGCCACAAGCAGAGTTTTGAGTATAAGAGATACCGCATCGGTATTTATGCTGTCTGACATAACCGCTCCGAATTCATCCCTTATATCAAGAAGAGCATCTGCAAACACCCCAAGAAGCACTATGCACCCTGCAAACGCCGCCACAACAGCACCTGAGCGGAAATTGTCCTTGAGTATTACACACATAAGGCAGGATGCCACAGCAAAGAGTACCAATCGGTATATCATATGTCAAACAACTCCCTTACGGTTTCAAAAAGTGTGCTTACCTGATTTACAACCATCAGCATAACCACAACAAGTCCGACAATAGAAAGCATAAACGCCTGTTCGTCACGCCCCGACTGAACAAGCAAACGGCAAAGCACTGAAACTATAATGCCTATTGCCGCTATCTGAAATATAAGCTCTGTCTCCATATTTTTCTCCTAAAATATCATTATGCAAAGTAGCATTCCACCGTATATCCCGAGCATTTTTACTATTCTTCCGTTTTTCTTTTTTACCTCGCCTGCTTCTCGGCAAAGCTCGGAAAGCCTGTCTCTCATACGGACAATGGACAGCTTTTGCTCCTCAAGCTCATAGCCCTCCAGAAGATAAGCGGACTTTGTTATAATATCGGCATCGCTTTTCTTAAGCGACATTCCTGCTGCCTTGCTTTCCAGTGCTGCTTCCCATGCCGAAGAAACCGTCTCCCCCTTATCCATAAGCGAGCACATGTAGTCAAGCATCTCCCCCGCCATTCCGTTTACCCTCGGTGTTATCAAAGCTATAATGTCTCTCACGGGCATAGCACTGTACCCAAGCTCCGAAAGCATCATTTCCATAGCATCTTCAAGATTTGCAAGCTCCCTTTCTCTCGATGCCATACACTCTGCAAATCCAAATCCAATAAGCGATGATGAGACAAAAACCATTGCCATTCCTATAAGTTTAAGTATCATCCTTGTCCCTCCTGTTACTGTACATTTTGAAATCTCCGTTTCGGTTTCCTATAAAGAAAATCTTATTAAACAAATCCGTATCTTCTCCAAATCTCTGTCTTATTTCGTCCATGCTCTGTGCATGAACTGACGATATGACTGTTACTCCGCATCTTGCGGCATTACGCACGGCATCAAAATCCTCCTTTGTTCCTATCTCGTCGGATATAATGACATCGGGTGCCATGGTACGAAGCATGATTTCCATCGCACAGCTCCTCGGATATCCCGTGAGCACAAAGCTTGCCCTGCCGATGTCAAAAGCGTTTCTTCCGCCCGACATCGCTCCAAGCTCCCTTCTTTCATCAGCGATACCGACTCTCAGGGGCTCTGAAGTAACCTGTCCGTCTCCGAGGAGGCGTGCAAGGTCTCTTAAAATTGTTGTCTTTCCGTATCCCGGGGGTGAGGCTATGAGGGAGCTTACCGCCCTGGCGTTTTCCAGAATATTATGTGCAATCTGCGTTGCACATCCCCTTACCTCCCGTGCAATTCGGAAACAAAGAAAGCATATATCCTTAACCGTCCTTACCTTACCGCCGTCAAGAACAGCCGTACCGCCTATACCTATCCTGTGTCCGCCGTCAAGGGTTACAAAGCCTCTTGATATACACTCGTTTACGCTGTATATACTCCCTCGGGTAAGTGATGCAGTTATCCTGTCTATACTATCCTTATCTATACATCTGCCTACCTCTCTGAGCCGTCCGTCAACACACAGAAGAGGGGGTCTGCCGAGACAAATACGAATTTCTGTTATCTGCCCTTTTACTTGTTTTATAGACTCCGCCATATCGGGCGGAAAATGCAAAATTATACTGCCTGGCACATTCAATTCTTTTCACCTCAAGAAAAGTATATTTACACCCATTCCCAAATAGAACTGCTTGTCTTGACAAAAAACAAAATATCATATAAAATAAACTCATTCCGGTGGTGATAATATAATGAAACAAACAGACATGAGTACACTTGAAGAAGCCGAGGTTCTCTCTCTTGCAAAAGAGGGCGAAACAGCCGCGGTGGAATTCATGCTCAACAAATACAAAAACTTTGTAAAATCCAAGGCACGAACATACTTTCTTATAGGTGCTGAAAAATCAGATATAATCCAGGAGGGCATGATAGGCCTTTATAAAGCAATAAAGGACTATAATCCTCAAAGCGGAGCATCCTTCCGTTCCTTTGCAGACCTTTGCATCACCAGACAGATAATCACAGCCATAAAAACTGCAACAAGGCAAAAGCACATGCCTCTGAATTCCTATATATCCCTTAACAAGAATACAGATGACGAGAATGACAACACCATGATAGACTCCATTTCGGAAAACCGCCATCTTGACCCTGAGGAAATAATGATTAACAAAGAGAGAATGAGCTTCATCGAAAGCAAGCTCAATTCCTCCCTCAGTACATATGAGACCAATGTTTTAAAAGGATATATTGCAGGCAAAAACTATGCAGAAATTTCTATGGAGCTGGGCAAAAGCGAAAAATCTATCGACAATGCACTCCAGAGGATAAAAAAGAAAATAGAAAAGCTAACTTCGGTTAGCGAGGAAGACTTCATATAATACAGGGGCTTTTTCTGCCCCTGTATTTTTTTGAATAAAATTTGAGTTTTTCGGATAATATTTAATACACAAAAATGAAATTGAGTTTGGCGATTGAGAGAGTTTGAGAGAGAATAAAGGAGATTGAGAGAGATTGAAAAATATAAATTAATTTTTTCAAAAAAAGTGTTGACATATTGGCAAAAATGTATTACAATACCAAATGTTGAATAAATCATTACGGAGGTTAATCTAATGAGCACATTTATGGCTAAACCGGCTGAAGTAGAAAGAAAATGGTACATTATAGATGCTGCAGGCAAGCCCCTTGGTAGAGTTGCAAGCGCTGCCGCTTCTATACTCAGAGGTAAAATCAAACCTACATTCACACCCCATGTTGATTGCGGTGACTTTGTAATCATCCTCAATGCTGACAAAGCTGTTCTTACAGGTAACAAGCTTGAGCAGAAGTATTACAGATACCACACAGGTTATGTAGGCGGCCTCAAGGAAATCAAGTATAAGACCCTGATGGCAGAAAAGCCCGAAAAGGCTATGACATTGGCTGTTAAGGGTATGCTCCCCCACAACACACTCGGCGCAAAGGCTTTGACAAGACTCAGAGTATATGCAGGCGCAGAGCATGAGCATGCAGCACAGAATCCTGAAGTTTACACAGGAATTATTAAATAAGGAGGATACTTAAAATGGCTAATGAGTTATATGGTACAGGAAGAAGAAAAAGCTCTGTTGCAAGAGTAAGAATTGTTCCCGGAACCGGTAAAATTACTATAAACGACAGAGATATCGACGATTTCTTTGGTTTGGAAACACTTAAGGTTGTTGTAAGACAGCCCCTCGTTGCTACAGATACACTCGGCAAGTTCGATGTTATTGCCAAGGTTACAGGCGGCGGATTTACAGGTCAGGCAGGTGCTATAAGACACGGTCTTTCAAGAGCACTCCTTACTGTTGATGAAGAATACAGACCTGCTCTCAAGGCTGCAGGCTTCCTCACAAGAGACCCCAGAATGAAAGAAAGAAAGAAATACGGTCTCAAGGCAGCTCGTCGTGCTCCACAGTTCAGCAAGAGATAATCAATTACATTATCAAAAAAGCACTCACTTTTCGGTGGGTGCTTTTATTACGTCTATACACAGTCTCCCCTTGCTTCCCTGTGGTTGTGTTAAACATAGTTTAACACAATCGAAACTAAAAATATGCCACTGGCATATTTTCTTTACGTTCCGACAGTTCAGCAAGAGATAATTTATACTATATTATCAAAAAAGCACTCACTTTTTGTGGGTGCTTTTTTATAATACAAGCATTATAGCAAGAAGAATTGCAAGGAACGAAAAGTTTATAACAGAAAACATAATTATGTACTGTCTGGTTTTTTGGGGGTTATGGAGTGTATATTCCCTGAATGTAATAAGGCTTGCCAGCGATGCAATAAGAGTTCCCACACCGCCTATATTTACGCCTATGAGCAAATCCCTGTAATTGTCGGTAAACTGCGACAGAAGTATTGCGGACGGAACATTACTTATTACCTGACAGGAAATGGTGCTAAACAGCAGTGTACTCTTTGAGAGCAAAATCGAAAACAGCTTTCGCACCGCCTCAATACGAGCCATATTGCCCGAAAAGACAAAGAAGAATACAAATGTCAGAAGAAGCGGATAATCCACCATTGCAAGTGCTCTCCTATCGACAAACATCAGCACAAGAGGTATGATAATTAGTCCCAACCAATACGGAACTGTCCTGAATACTATTGCTATCGACAGTGAAAAAAGAAGTGAATATATAAGCGTTCTGCCCTTTCTTATCGGCATAGGTTTATCTTCAAGTTTAAGAGGCTTGTTCTCTATAAAAAGGCAACAAATGGTAATCAGCACAACAGATATAACAAAGGGCAGAAGCATGATGCTCACAAATTCGCCGTTTGGTATATTAAAGCGTGTATAAAGATACAAATTCTGCGGATTGCCAAAGGGTGTAAGCATACCGCCGAGATTTGCGGATATATTTTGCATAATAAAAGTAAATGCCATATACTTTTTGTTATCTGTGCTTTCGAGCACAAAATATCCAAGCGGCAGAAATGTGATTAGTGCCATATCGTTAGCAATAAGCATAGAGCCTATAAATGTTATATACACAAGTGCAAGGATTGCATATCGGGAGCTTTTGAAAACCTTAACTATATTCTGTGCAAGAATATAGAAAAAGTTAATATTCTTAAATGCACAAACCACCGCCAGAACACAAAACAGACAGGAAAGTGTCTTAAGGTCAAAATATCCAAGATACTCCCTGTCGGGCGGTATGATAAAGCATGTAATTACTGCCGCTATGAATGCTATAAACATAACGGCATTTTGTCTTATATAGTATGATATTTTATTCATTCTCGTCAGACCTCTAAAGTAAGCTCTACGGGGCAGTGGTCCGAACCCATTATTTCTGTGTGGATTTTTGCATCTGCAAGTTTTGGTATAAGGTCATCGGATGCGAGGAAATAGTCTATACGCCACCCTGCATTCTTTGCCCTTGCACTAAATCTGTATGACCACCACGAATATATGTCCGTCATATCAGGGTAGAAATAACGGAATGTATCTGTAAATCCCGCGTTTTTAAGCATACGGAATTTTTCTCTTTCCTCATCTGTAAAGCCTGCATTGTGCCTGTTGGTTTTTGGATTTTTGAGGTCTATTTCCTCTGCAGCAACATTTAAGTCTCCGCACACTATGACGGATTTATTTTCCTTTAGAGAGCAAAGATAACCCCTGAAGGCATCCTCCCACTCCATGCGGTAGCCCAGTCTCTTCAGCTCATTCTGGGAATTGGGTGTGTATACGCATACAAAGTAAAAACTATCAAATTCCAGAGTAACTACTCTTCCCTCCGTGTCATGCTCGGCTATGCCTATGCCGTATGTCACGCTCTTTGGTTCTTCCTTACTAAAAACTGCCGTTCCCGAATAGCCTTTTTTCTCAGCATAGTTCCAATACTGAAAATATCCCGGGGTCTCTAAATCTATCTGCCCCTCCTGAAGCTTGGTTTCCTGCACGCAGAAGATATCTGCATTAAGGGATGAAAACACATCATAAAAATTTTTACCGCATACGGCTCTTAAGCCGTTGACATTCCATGAAATAAATTTTTTCACTTTTTGCCTCCAAAAAACATTATTTAATCTGCCCGAGTTTTCTGTAATAATTTATGAAAAAACGACAAGCCGAAACTTGTCGTTTTTTCTGGTGCGGCTGAAGGGACTTGAACCCCCACGGTTTCCCGCCAGAACCTAAATCTGGTGCGTCTGCCAATTCCGCCACAGCCGCAAACTTTATAAAATGGAAAATGGAAAGCGGAAAATGGAAAATTATAATTATTTCGAAGATTTTATTTTCAACTATCAACTTTCAATTTTCAATTCTTTAACATTTTATCATATGTTGTGCATATTGTCAATCACTTTCTAAGCTAATTTGCCATATAAAAATTGACATTTGACCGCCTTGGATGTATAATAAAAAAAGCATTCACTTTTGTGAATGGTTTTATGTTTATTAGTGCATATATTTTAATGAAATATCAACTCCGTTGATATGAAATAATCCTGCGGATTATGAAATATTTTTCTTTCAGAAAAATGTGAAATAAAATACGCCTTTTCATATTGCGAAGCAATATTTCATACACGAAGTGTATTTCATAGCGAAGCTATTTCATTTGCCGCAGGCGAATTTCATTGAAAAAAGCACCGACAAAGTC
>JAZSFO010000015.1:0-18637 GCA_045532255.1 Clostridia bacterium
CAGCTTTTTTTCGTCATGTATGCAATCTTCCGTGCAAGCCAATAGGCTGATGTATCATTAGACAGCTTGTCTAACCAAAACTCTTTGGCATCCATTATGCCCATGTGGTTAAGCTCCCACACTATATCATTGACTGTGACAAGCTCGTTCTTGCCTGTACAGTTTTCGGTTTTCTCAGCACATTTCTTTGCAAAGGCATAGCAGAACTTGTCATCATTGAGCTTACGTATCCACAGATTTGTATCTGTTATAATGCCTCTGTCGCTTAGCTCGTCCACGATTTCACCGACAGTATTATATTCTGCCTTAGGATATTTTGGTCTTCCATAGCCAGCAATACGACTGTAATTCAGTTTGTACTTTTTCTTTTCTACCGCGCCTCCGTTTGCTACAACACCACTTGCAGAGGATGTATTGCCCTCAACTGTATAGACATGTGTCTTATCAACTTTATATACAATTCCCGTATGACATATCACTCCGTTTGTACCCTTGAAGAATATCTGGTCTCCGATTTTGGGTGATGTATACCATTCACCTTTTTGCTTATAATAAGATGCAGAAGTTGGTGTATATGCAGACCAACCGTGTATAAGTTCCTTTGCCTTTGCAGCTCCGAAGGTTTTCATAAAGCACCAATCTACAAAGGTATCGCACCAGGCATAGCCATTTACATATATCCCTGCATTATAATTCATCATATCCCTTGCATATTTAGTGTAGTTTTTGTTTCCTGCATTAGCTGTTTTGGAGTCAAGAGAGGACCTATTTTTCTTCTCAAGATATCCAACTTCTGCAAGAGCTATGTCAATTAGTTTCTTTACCATAATTTTTGCACCTCACAAACTCCTTGATTCTTAAATATAGCTTTTCCCAACCATTCGAGGCAAGAAATGCATCAAGTAGCCCGACTATAATGGAAGCAACTGCGATATACCATTCACTTTCAATCCATCCGATACTACAAGCTGTCATGTATATGTATATCCATATAAATACAGAAAGTGTTATAACAACCCACATTGTAGGTATTTCCTTGAGATACTTAGTATCTTTGACAAGCTCGGTTATGATAGACACTATTGCTGCCACAATACCGAATATGACTATAAAGATTGCTATTGTTTTATCCATTTGTATTCCCCTCTTTTCTATAGTTTGTCCACAATCTGCCCTATATCTAGAGGCTGATTAAGTTTCTCCGACAAGCCCAGGGCAATTTTTATAATATTCTCTTTTTCTGCCTTTTTGTAGTACCATATGTTTGCAGCTGCTACCTCTGCCCAGGCAAGACCTGCAATAGTTGCTACATACATCATGTCATAGCCTTTGAAGGCTCCAAAAACAACTATGGCAGAAAGTATGATTGCTGCAGTATATGATGCATAGAGTATAAGCTTACTTGTGGTTACTTTCTTTTCATGGTTCATTGTGATTAATTACCCTTTCCCATTTGTCATGCACATATGAGTTTTGCTTCAAATCATGTTCATAGTGGTCGTATATCTCATGTGCGAGTTTCCATTGTACCTCGTCCTTGTCAACTCCGTTTTCTATGTCACACAGAAAACTAACAAGGAATATCCTACATTGTCTTACATCGTTCTTTCTAAGCTCTGTTCTAATTGGCTTTAGTAGATAATTCATTACTGCCGTGAACACACCTATAATTACCCCAAAAGCACCTAAGACAGAAGCTATAAATATTATTTTTGATAAAAGTTCTGATACTGTCATTGCTTTTCTCCTTTTGTTTTATCAAGAGAAGAGGCTGTGAACCTCTTCTCTTCGTTTTACTTACTCAACCGCAGTTGTAGACAACGTGCCATCATCGGCAACAGTAAGTTTGAATTTCTTTCCGCTTGGGGATATTAGGGTTGTTCTTGCTATAGTATCAGGGATAAGGTATTCTTTAATAGGTCTAATTTGCGTTCTATATACAGCGATTGAGCCAGCACTTTCAGCGCTAAAATATAGAGCGTCGCCGTAGTGTTCACATCGAGCATTGTCTCTACAAAGCCCAAACCCAATAATTTTACCGTACGGCGGTACTCTAAAACCCTCGCTGAATGTTGTTCCGTCTTCACACGTATACTCTACATACAACACTTCACCAATATCGGTTAGACCATTAGCGCCCAAATCTAATCGAACAGTCTCTCCTGTACCAAGCAATTCACCTTTAGTTACGGAAGCACGAACAACAGTATCAGGAATAAGCCCATCCTCTAGCTGTTGTTTAGCAACGAGGCGCGAAATCCGCGCAACAGTCGCTTTACTATTAGAGTTGCGAAGTTCCCATGTAAATGATGTCCACCATTCGTTAGTATCCACGTTTTCTAACACGCCACAGTGTTTAGAACTACAATTTTTATCCGCAGAGACCAACATTCCATCTCCATCCGAAAAGTAACCAGAACATACAACGACGCCATCTGCATCGAGAAGGGTATACTTGATATAGGAGTACATATATTCAGGAAACGCGTGGGCTTTTTCTGCGAAAATTTGTTGGTGGAGGGCAAGGCCAAAGCCGTCATCGTCATATAGAGGAACGTTGAGTTCAGCGTGCTTCCCGTTAATCTCCAAATCTGCTTCTACGAGAACTATCTCTTCCGCGGAAGCAAGGCTCTGTTCGTTTACATAATCCTTTGTAGCAAGACCCTCTTTTGCCAAGATATCTCGCACTCTTTCGTCAATATAATGGTTTTTTGGTACATTCATTATAATCTCTCCTTTTTTATTATTGATGCTTGGATATACAGGAACAGCTGCAAATTCAACTGTGTTCCACTTGTACACAAGCTCATTATTTTCATCATAGCATGAGAATTTAAGGGAGAAGCACAGACCTCCCCAATATTGAGTAGCAGTTTCCGGTATTGACCACGGGATTTCAAGGTTATCACCGTTTACTGTCATATCAGATATCCTGCAATAATCCTCCGCTTTTTCGTTGGTATCTGTGTTTATGTTTGTAAAGTGTATCTCACATTCGCAAGCTGACATATCGTGCCCATCAATTACCTTTGGCATAACAAACAATATTTTTGAGGAATTGTGCTCTCCCTGAACAAGTTTGGGCAATTTTTCGGGTTTGATTATTGTTTTGCTATCCACATCAATGTCAAAGCGATATGTAGTTAAATTGTGTTCATGTGTATTGCTTCCCATATATTTAGCTCCTTTCTATAAATTATTTACTATGTAATTATAGTTGTTTTGCAGGCTGGTGAATAGTTTTGCTTCGAGATCTGTGCCGCTATGTATCGGCGTATAAATATAGTCCACATTCCCGTAAGAATTGTTACATAACACTAGCATTGCAGATGAAACTTCGTTATATAAGTCCGTTATGGGTGCTTCGGGTTCTGCTTTTGAAAATGATGACGGGAAACCCGAAAAACCATAACCCAGCGAGACAAGATATTCCTTAAGCTCCATAAGTTTTTTTGTAAATGTATTCCATTCACTTGCTGTTACGGGATGAATTTGCCCGTCCTCTGTAACCGTTAGCTGATCTTCCATCGGACTTGTCCATTGCCAATTAGATGGGTAACCAAGCTCTGCTTCTTCTATCACAAAGTTATCAGACCTATAATTCTCACCAAAATTAGAACCGTCCACCTGATATAGAATGGACACACAATATGTTCCATACTCAGCCACTTGAAAAAACTCACTATTTGATTGATAACAAGCTGTCTGCTTGGACGAAACAAGACTGCTTGAACCGTCTACATCTACTTTAATTAACCTAATATAATATGTCGTACCTTCGTGTTTTCTATTAGTTTTCCATTCAATTGTAATGTCCTTGCTGCCTTTGGTGTTAATAAAATTAAAATCACTCGTTTTTATAGGTGATGCCTCTACTAGCACGTATTGTGTTTCCGATATAATTTCTTCACCGTCTATTGTCAAAACTAAAGCAAAATGCCAAATCCCAAACTTATCTACTGTAAAATTATTGTAAACTGTCACTTCTCCTGCGGGGATAGTACCGCTTGATATTTGATAATAATCGTCGTGAGATACAAATATTCCATAGGCAGCCATTATCTTATATTTTATTGGTTCATCACATGCTCCATTTAGAGTGCATTCCCAATTAACCTCTTTTATATCTATCGTAGTCTGTTCAATAGTGAATGACTCAAGTATCGAAACACCTTCTGCTCGGATAAAAATATCTCCGCTAGGATTATTAATCGTAAGAGGATTTTCTTCACTTATTATTTGTGTTGCTGTAGCTCCACCAATATGATAAACCCAATGTGTGAACACATATCCATCAGCCGGTGTCGCTTCAAAAGTCACAGAATATCCATTTGGAACTTTTGTAACAGACAAATCCCTGCCGTCCTGATTATATACTTCCGTGCTTTCTACACTAAGTCTTGGAACACTTACTGTACATGAAGCAATATTTGGACTTGCACCGTTTTGTGAAGACATATAGCAGTAAACATCGTATGTAGCAGAAGCTGCCGTTGCCGTAACAATACTAGACTCCGCTTCTACTTCATATGTTATTAAAACCAATTGAAATTCATATGTTCCGAAATCGTTAACAGTTATTTTATCATATGATACACCATCTTCAACAAGCCCTGAAAGTTTTGGACACCATTCCTCTTCACCTAAATGTCTAGCTCTTATCTCAAATTCCGTTGTTCCAACATAACATTGAGACCATGACATATCCCAATCAAAACTCAGACTTCCTATCTCAGTATCGTACACGTTAAAAGAATCTATGATAGGTGCCTCTAAAGTTGTATATGCTTCACTTGTTATATAATCGGGTGTTAAAATATCACCATTATCGGAAAATATTTTTGCCCTTAATTGATAACTTGTACCCGGGCGCAATCCAGTAATAACAACGAGTTCACTAACATAGGAACCTATCTCTATTCTTGTCTCTACTATAAGACCATCATCGTCCTCAACATTATACCATTTTGTGGTTCCAACTTTTTTGTATTCCCATGTTACATATCTACCATATGCATATGTGGGGTTTAGCCCTCCAACCTGTGCCCTCATTACAGTCGGTTGTGCATAACGAAAAACAATTGTAAGTGCCATACTCTCACCCCTATCCGAATGTTACTTTTAGACCGGTTATGGTAGCATCTTCGAAATCAAGAACCGTATGGCCAAAATCAACACGCGTATTTTGAAAAAATGCAATTCTTGGTATTCCATCATAGGTAGAATCAAAGAACCATATTCCCTGTCTGTCAGAACCGTTGCTCGGTGTAAACGCCATGTTAAAGCCGTTTGCATCTTTTTCCATAAGCATAGTACCTTGCACGATTGGCTGACTATCAAACGGTCGTGTTTTTGAACCACTTCCTGCACCAAAAATAACATAAGGGCAATATGTACCTCCCACTTCGTACATTCCTATATTAAATTTGGAATTGTCTGTATCTGTCTCTGGATACAAATATAGATACCCGTTGTCAAAACAAATTATGTTTCCTTCCCCATCCGCCGATTGTATTCTTAGACCTTCAATCAGTTTTCCAGCTATCATCTGCGCGTTGATAAAAAGTTGATTTCCTTCGCCAACAAACGCAGTAAAAAGCCCTTGATGTTTTCCATAATCCGTCAAATAATTAAATATATCTTTCGCTGTAACAGTTGCATTGCTTCCTGGTTCTCCAGGTGGTCCCTGCACACCATCACTACCCACAATCTTCATTGCATCGCTCCACTGTGCACCTATTTTAATTCGCATAAATTTATCGTTACTTGAATCAAAAGTAGGGTGCCAACTATCTTCTGCTACACCATCAGCCGAGTACTGCACCTCCAAAGGTCTGTCCGAGCTATCAAATTTAAGCGAGCCTGTCATTACACAACTTCCGTCTACTTTGACAACATCCCCCTTGAGCAGAAAGCCTTCGGCAGTCTGGGAAAACACTGACATAAGGCTGAAATCCGTCACCTCTTCCCATGTCTCTCTGATATCATTGTAATAGTAATATGTGGGCACTTGCTCACCATCTTCTTTGACAAATTTGTAACAGTAGATGTTTTGTTTTTCGTCATCGTTTGTTTCGTTGGCATTCAGCTTCTCAATTACTGCATTAGAATCCGAACAAACATAGCTGTTAGTGATATCCTTCGCATTGGAGACATCTATTTCCTTAGTCGCAACGCTTTTTATTTCATCTTCCGTTTGTGTTATACGGGTTTCCATAGAGGATATTGTATTTTCTATTGTGTTTTCCACAACAGCGACCCTGGTTTCTATACTGCCAGCACTTTGTTCATAAGAGGATTGCCGTTCCTTCATGCCATTCACTTCATTAGTGTTTATGGCTAAGCCATCTGCGGTCTCCTCTATAGTGGTTTTCATTTCTTTTATTTCCTTATCAGTGCTATCCATTCTTGCGACTGTGGCAGTTAGCCCTGTTGATGTTACAGTTATATCATTTTGCATAGTTGTTATAGAGCTTTCGGCTTCGTCCACTCTCTTTACCACAACACTTATATTCTCTGCCGTTTGACCAATCTCGCTACTCAACTGATTCTTAGTATCCTCAACCTTGGTAGATATCTCCCCTGCAACAGCTTTAATCTGTGTTCGCAGCTTGCCGTTTTCCATGGTGAGACTTTTACCGAGAGCAGAGTTTTCCATGTCCTCTGTATACATATCAAGAAGTCTCTTGTACTTTGTGAGTTCATGACGCATAGAGGAAACCTCCGCACGAAGCTCTTCGAAGTTCATTTCCTCTATCTCCTTGTTATTATAAAGTGACATTTACCTCACCCCCGTCCTCGTATATAAGCTCAAGATTGTGAAATTTCACATATCCCCGTCCGCTGAATTTCAGTTTGACACCGTATGCCGCAGATTTTCTCAAAACAAAACGAGCAACTATATCAGTCTTTGCATTGGTAGCATAATCATAGACTGTCTGTTCTTCTTTGCCGTCCGTGTACTGTGCTGTTATTATAAATGCTCCCTCGTCCGCTTCCGCTCTTAACTGAACCTTTCTAAGATGCTTTATATCGTAGCTTTCATTTGTCATGAGGTCGGTTTCAAAGTACCAGCTGTCATCTGAACTCACATTGTGCAGTGTCAAAAGATTGCCGGCTTCCTCTCCATTCGCTCTCCTAAGGAAAAACACACCATTTTTATTCGATGCTATCCCCACAGGATATGTAGCCGTGTCGGTTTCGCTATTATCAAGCATCACGGACCACTGGTCACAGTAGGTGTCATATACATACAGGGTCTCATGATATACAGAATTTACACTGTCCAATTTGGAAATCCAAAGATAATAGTTTCTTCCGTCCGAACCGCTCACAGCTTTATCGTGCTGCGAAAATTCTCCCAGATTGAGATTATAGCTTATATTCTTTGGCACAGAGCCTGTATATATATGCACAGCACCCTTGGATACAAAAAACAGATTGCCATTTACCTCTTGGATGGTCCTGTTGTCAATAGTACCATCACCATATATGTCAATGACTCTAAACGGGTTCTTGGTGTTATAAACCTCATATGTAAGGTCCTGTTTGAACGCAAGAACATGACCCTGATATGATGTTATTCCAGTGAATTCTCCGTCTGCCTTTGTATTTGCCTGAGCACTTGAGCACCAAGCATTTGCCTCATTGTACTCATCTGCGGTATCAAAGGTCCAGTTTCCGTAATCATTGAAACCACTTGCATATATTCTGCCTCTTCCGACTCCGAAAAGCCTTCCATGACTTACAACTGCATAATCCAAATCGGGGAAGGTAACATGCACATGTGTCTGCCACATAGCAATCTCTGCTTCGTTGTCACGATACCACTCAAAGCAATGCCCTGTCATCTCATTACGGTATATATATCTTCTGTCTGCCATATGTACATTCTTTAGATATTCACTCTCTGTCAAAGCAGTCGTCAAAGCTGCCACAGCAGCCTTATATTCCTCTTGGGTAGCATCTGCTATGTCCTTACCAAGTTCAGCTTTTATATCGTCTTCCGCAGGATACTTAAACGGTATTGTCCTTTCCTCAAGGTCATTTATGGGTATTTCCCCATCCTCATTGAGACTGCTCCTTGTTATGTAGAAGTCCATAGTCTTTTTATCGGGAAGAATTATAAGCTTTTTTACAACACCGCTTCCTACGGGATTAAGAATATCTTCGAGCACATTGAACTGTACCACACATCTTTGACGGTCATCTTCCTCTATGCTTAAGGAAGGTATATCAACTCCGTCTTCTCCAAGCTTATCCTCTGCATTTTTATCTCTGATAATTCCCGTATGCGTTGTGCCTGCTTTGTCTATATAATCGAGCATAATCCGAGGATTATCATTGTTCTCTTCCTTATATATCACAACAAGGAAATCATCAAAGCCAAAAATACCAAGCGTTTGGCGATTTTCTGCATACCACTTTATTTTCCTATGCTCACCGAGAACCTTTGACGGCGTAAGATACGGGTACTCCATTGTGGATATACCACTCATACTGCTAAGCTCACCGCTGTCTGTGGTTATTCTTCGGTTAAGACCATTCCATGCTTTTTTAACTGTCTTGTACCTCTTACGCGAGTTTGGCAGCGGCATCTGTCCGAAGAACCTCTGCTCTTCCTTCTTTTTTTTAGCCATATGCCACCTCACATTCCTACATTAGCTCTTTTGGATGAACACCATGCATTAAAATCCTGAAGCAGTGCATTGTAATCATTAAACCACTTTGCAGCAATAGAATCCTCATTTGCAAGCTTATATGCCTCGCCTCTGAGCTTGGCAGCAATAAGGTCAATGTACTCAACAGGTATTTTTACTGCTTCATTTTCCCAATTGCTTATTGTTTTTATTATTGGTCTGCGGATGTATATGATATCTGCCTCTGTGCATGGGAAGGAAGGCCTGATATAGAGCTTATCCCCCTTGACAAAATAAACATCCCTAAATGTAGGACCGTTGGCAGTTGTCACATGCATAAGCTGAACCCTCTTATTAAGAGGAAATTTAGCGTATACCGTCACAACATCTGCCTGACGGATATTGTTCTCCCCTTCAAGTTTAATCGGCAGGGATATGTTTTCTGTGTCCTCAGCGGTATATACGCCTTCTTCTTTGATAACAGAGCCATATATGAACTGCTCCGCAGTGTTAAGCCAACCCAGATAGCTCATATCGGATATATCAAGAGCCACATCTACCTCACTTTTGAGATTGTCAATAAAAGCCTTTGCAGTTATTTTCGAATCAAACATATCTACCACCTCGCTCTCTTTATTCTTCTGCCCTTGGCATCATCATGCCAGTATTTGTTGTATGCATTTTGTGCTTTTCTCAAGAACTCTCCCTTATAGGTATCACCTACTCCTGCAAGGAAGAGTATGTTGTCAACAATTGCATTGTGATACAGCGAACGCACGGCACAGTTATCATTTAAGTCATTCGGCGCCATATAGCTTTCGCCGTCATTATATAGAAATTTGCCGTAGGTAGCTTCAAGCTCTCTTACAGTTTCATCAAAGTAATTGAAAAACCGTCTTTCCTCGAGCTTTACGGCAAGAATTACCTCTTCATATAGCTTTTTTAATTTCAATTAAATCACACCTTTTCAGCAAGTACCTCGTCACATAAAATACTTTGTTATTTTCAAAAAGGGTAATCACCCATGAATGCCTCATAAATATGTACTTGCAAACAATTCATTATAGTGATTACCCTTTTCAAACATTTTTAATTAACGCCCCGCAAAATCATCACACAGTAGGAGCAACATTATGAATTCTGATGCATGCTCCGGGATTCTTGCATACGAGGTCACCATAGTTTGCAAGAAGTGCTCTGTGCTTACTTGTACCGGGCACAAGGTTAAAGGTAGAGCCGTCCTTAGCTCTTGCAAAATCCCAGCCGGAAGTCTGGAGCTCAAGAGACTTACAGTCAATGCCCCACATTTCGTTTTCAGGGAGGAAGCTTTCATTGATTACATCAATCTTTCTCTTTCCGTAACTGAAACCGATTGCCTGGAAACCGCCCTCAAGCATGGTTTTCTCCACGCGGATGTTGTTGGTTCTGAGATATTCTACATATGCATCATATGCCTTGTCACCAAAGATGAGAGTATCAATCTCACCGTTGTGGTAATTATCGGAAGCTCTCAGAGCTTCTGTGATGATGCCGTCATGAATATCGCCCTTTGCATCGTATACTTCGGGAACCAGGAAGGGATTTTCCTCCTTGCTGAGGCCGTATAAGGTCTTGACATTAGAGTCAAAAATAGTACCAATACCTGTGATTTCTCTTCCGTAGGAATTCTGCACGGTAATGAAACCAGCACCAACAGTAACCGCATCGTAAAGAATAACCTTCTTGTTAACACGGTCAACTGCCTTAATTCTTGCAGCTGCCACTGTGGGTGCTGTGCCAACTGTTGCACCAGTCGCATAGAAGTCTACAATAAGACCTTCCTTAAGGAACTTGGTGTCTGCTACAGTTACAGAAGCAGTATTGTTGGCAGCACTGCAGGTAGTAAGAACACCTGTACCGTTGCCGTAAATAGAACGACCCACATTCCACTTTGCAGTTGCATAACCGCCCTTCACTTCTGCATCAAGTGCGTTTACAAGAGCACCCTTGGATGTGTTACCAAGTCTCAATGCTTTTTCGGAGATTTCGATGTTCACATACAGGTCTCTTGCAACCGTTCTGAACTTCTCGTATCTCTGTGCACCGGAAACAGGTGTTGCTGTTCCCTCTTCGCCGTAGCCAAAGCCACCGGTGAGACCGATAGGTGCAGTTGTCTCTACATAGTTACCCATGAGAGGTGTGTGCTCAATCTTACTGAGTATTGCAGCAGGCTCAGTAGAGAGCTGATTCTGCAATGCAGGCAAGTATGCAATCCGCAATGCATTTTCAAGAGTTTTTAAGTTCTGTTCCATAATTCATATCCCCTTTCTTTTTTACATATGAAACATTTTTTTGAAGAGTTCTTTTGACTCTCCTAAGTTTTTAGGTTTTTTTTCTATATTAGGTGCTACATTTGCCGCACCGCTTGATGCGGAAAACGGAGGCACTTGCTGACCGTTTGCTACAGAGTCTATTCTCTGCTTAGAGAGAAGCTCCGCAAATTCCCTGTTCTTATTTGCATATTCCAGAAGCTCCTGTGCTGTAGGCTCCTTCGGAGGCTCGGGAGGTGCAGGCGGATTATTTACCGCATCAATTCCCTTTGAGAGCATATATGCCATAAGATACTTTTCTTCCATAGGCTTGTCTACACCTGATAGGAAGGGATTTTGAGAAATAATGGCATCGAGATAATCAGCTTTTGCATCAATATCACTAAGCTCGGGAACAGCTGCTTTTATAGCTTTGATTGCCTCTGCTTTTTCCTTGGCAGCCATACCTTCTCTTGCATATTGCATGGTAGGCTCAAGCTCCTTTAATATTTCGTCTCTCATCACAGTCCTGTTGTATTTTGCATAAGCATTCTGATAATCGGCTATAGCCTTTGCCTGAACAGCAGGGTCTGCATAAAGCAGCTTCTCTGTATCCAGCGTGGGAGGCTCGAGCATCTTCTCTGCAATTGCTTCCGCCTGCTGAGCAGACATTTGCTCTATGGTATTGCGAAGCTGTTCATTCTGCTCCATAATGGTTCCCATCTTGGCATTTACCTCTTCAAGCTCTGCATTCTTCTGCTGCGCAGTCTCTGCAGCCGCTTCTGCTGCGGATAGTGCTTCCTCCGCCACAGCCCCGGGCACCTCTGCAGGTGTTACAGGCTCCTGATTATCGACATTTTCTGCGGGGGATGGTGTTTCCTCTGCAGAAGCCGAGGTTGCCTCGGTAACATTGGGCACTGTTTCTTCCTGAGTATCAAACATTTCTCTTGCTCTCTTGGTTGCATCGTCTATACTATTCATCAAACAATCTCCTTTCATATTCCCAACTGCTTGGGATTTTACTGCATCATCTGCATTGCCTGCAATTTTTGCATTTCTACCTGTTCCTTCTGCTCTTTTGCCGACTTATGCATTGCAATGTGCTCTTCTAGTGCCGCCGCATACTCGGGCTTTCTTGATTTGAGTATCTGGAACTTCATTTGGAGCACATACCTCATATGCTCCTCTATATGTACATCATGCTCGTCAAGCTCACTTACCTTAGGAATTGAACCGTTTTCGAAGAAGGCATTTTCTCTCTGTGCCGCTTGCATATGGAGTTGATTCATATTCATAAGCTCGGAGTATTTGCCAAGCTTCATATACTCAAGCCCCATCTGCTTTACCCTTTGGGGAATTCTTCCGTTTTCATCCGTGTAGAAGCCCATATTAAAGGCATTGAAGAAATTCTCTCTCTGCACATCTTCGCTCATCAGAAGCTCATTTTCGGTGGTATATTCAACATCGTAGCTGTTTATATCATCGGAGCACCACATAATCGCATGACCTATACTGTTAAGCCCTGCACAATCAAGCACTCTTTGAGTATTCGCATACTTCTTATTGATTTTGAGCCACATTTTTGCAAGGTCGCATACAGATTTACGGATATAATCTCCCGTAAGAGAAAGCCTTGTGTTGTCAATCTCCATAAGATTTCTTATAGCAGTCCCGCTTTGAACCCCCGAAGGTACATTACCGCTAACCATAAGCTGTGATGTGCCTGCCACATATTCCATATCTGTTTTGAGGTTATATCTCTCGGTCATTATCTCCTGAGGAAGCTGACCGTTTGGCATTGGTACAGGAGGCTCAGTTCCTTTTCTGTATGTAAGTATTGCTCCGGGAGCAACACCGTTCTGCTCATATTCTTCTATGTCAATAGAGCCGTCTTCTGCAATGTATCTCCCTATAGCAATCATCTTGATGTATTCGTGAATTCTGTTAAGACATCCGTTGTAAGCCTTCTGCCTCGGGATGAGGTCTTCAATGGCGGATTTTCCGAAGAATTGTCCCGGAACCTCTCTGCACAAACACTGTACAATCGGTATCTCGTCATAAGGCAAATCACCATAGTACACAAGCTCTTTGTCGCCCACGACAATAATCATTCTTCCGTGAGGTCTGCGTCTGCTTGGCTTTTCGAAATAGGTAATGAGCTTCTCAGCACCCTTTACTGTTGTTTTGCCAAGGGCAAGACGAGTATTTTCGTATCCGAAGCCTCCTCCTGATACAACAGGCGTAAGCTGAAAGCTCTCTACCTCTCTTCCGTCAACCTCTATGCCATAAAGGTCATATATTTCCTCAGTTGTCTTTACCTGCTCCACTATAATGGAGTGCTGAGCCTTTATACCCTGCCTGAATATACTCTCAGGAAAAATCTCATAAGGTGTTAAAATCCCATAATCGATATTTCCCTCTTTAACTGCTCTTTGAGTTCTCTCTTCAACACCGTTTTCCCCTAGGACAATATCATCGGTCATTTCAAGGATATTGCCCGCCTGAGAATCCCACCAGCTGAGCCAGTAACAGCTTCCGCAAAGCTCATTCCAATGTATCATGGTGTTTTTCTTTTCCTCAAAGTCACTGGTTTTCTGTATGTACTGTAAAAGTGTCGTAGATATATCCGCCTTTGCATAATCATCAAGCTCGTTGGTTCTTGGGTTGACCTTCATCATGTGGTTAATCTTTTTTAAGTTTGCCACACGGGTCTCTATAAGCGGAGCTATCTGATTGAAGGCTTCTCTTTCCAGCCAATCATATACAGGCTCAAGCTGTTCTATCTCTCCGCGATAGGGATTAAGCTCGCAGTATTGATTGCCCGCAAGAAAGTTAGCATTGAGATTCCATTGGTTTTCGAGAGGTAGCTTTTCTCCTCTTCGCCTCTCCAACTCATCTTTTACATAAGCTATGATGGTCTCCTTGTACAGCGGAAGTCCTTTTTCGTCAATGTCGATTACTATATGCTCGTCCCCATCATTTGCCTTGCCGAACAAATTAAGGAACCTGTTTATCACATTCAAGCTTCATCACTTACCTTTCTCCACTTTTCAAGTGTGGTTTTATGTGCACTCTTAGGGGCTTTGGGAGGTTTGGTGTTTTCAGCATTTTTATAATCGCTAAGATCTCTGCTCATTAGTCGTGTGTAAAGGTCTTTGCGTTCAAAATGATGCACAATAACAATTACAATCGCAAGCATCGTCTCAACAACTATTGCTGACAGCAGACATATCAAAATCAAATTCGACATTTCTGCACCTCCTATTTGCTTTTCTTCTTACCATTTGCGGGTGCCTTGACTTCAGGTGGTTTATCTTCGGGTGGTACAGCTCCCTTCTGTTCGGGTTCTGTCTTGACTTCAGGATGGAAGAACAACGGAGGCGGAGCGCTCGGCCCCGTGGTTTTAACTACAGGAGTGTTCTTTTCCAGCTCTTCCACAGCAGCAAGACCTCCCTTAAAACACTCCTTGCATATGATTATCGACTTGCCCGCTTCTCTTGACTTGGAGATAGCATAGCAGTCTGTATTGCGACAACCTCTAACGTCGCATATTCTTTTTACTTTTCTTGCAAAATACGGCATCAATAACTCCTCCTTCTGTTTTTGCCATTTATTACTCTGTTTCTGTACTTTGTCAAATCCGTCTCTTCCTTCTTCTTAGGCTTTGACGGATAAATATATTGAATTACGAAATATCTCAATGCATCGGGTACATGTGTGATGTTATGAGGCTCCGTCATACAGTCGGTAGGATGTTTTGCATCTACTTGAAGTGCCGGCAGATGCTCTATGAGATTAACGCAGGTATTAAATATCTTTAGCCTGCTATCCTTTCCTTCATCTGTTTCGTATACCTTAAGCAAATCCTTAACGGCAAGCCAACCTGTCTCACGGTCATTATTACTTCCTGTAAGGATAAGACCATTTTCCATAAACAAATCAGCCTTGCTCTTTCCCGACTCTTGACTTCGATTCATCATATCGGGTGGAGCATAAGTTACTGTAATTTCTTCATCGGAGCTTAACTCCAATATATCTTTGCTTCCCTCTGATATAATCTTATCCGGCTGTGCATATTCCCGATACACATAGTAGCTTCCGTGCTCGTCTACCGCTATCCACAAGCATGCAAGACAGTCAAGACCGTAGTCAATAGCTCTGTATCTTTTCCAATGGCTCGGGATTTCAAATGGCTCTATAACATGAACGCTTCTGTCAAATTCGCTGAAATACTGTCCTGCAAGCATATCCCAGTTTCCATCACGCCAAGCTTGCTTTAATCCATCACTTAAGTTGTTGAGCATATCCACATATCCGGGGTCTTTTTCCATAAGAACCTTATTATCAAAAACGGTGGCAGCAATAAATGTGTATTCCTCCGGCTTTTCGGTTGGCTTGTACTTCCTAGATACAAATCGTCGTTTTACCCATTCGTGCCCTACACCGCCCGGATTACAGGTAAGGTAGAAGCGCTTGGGAAAATCATTTGCACCTCTGAGGCAGGCCGTAAGAGTTTCAAATTGATATTCTGTAAACTGTGTTGCCTCGTCCATGCAAATTACATCATACTCTGTTCCCTGATACTGAAGGACATCTCTTTCTTTGTCACAGTATCCTAGCTTAATAGTGCTTCCGTTGGAAAATGTAAAGACCTTCTCGCTGTCCTTATACCCCGCAAGACCTTTAAGCTCAACAAGCAGGGTATTTATATGATTTTCTCTTAGTTCGGGAAATGTTCTTCTTAAGAGCAGTATCCTTATACCTGCATAATTAAGTGCAAGTAATTTAATTTTCTGGCGAAGTGCCCATGATTTTCCGCCGCCTCTTGCTCCTCCGTATCCGACATATCTTTCACGGGCACGGAAGAAAGCCGCCTGCTTTGGATTTGTGGTACTTAAATCAATCTTAACCGGCAAATTCCTTCACCTCTTCGGGTAACTCAAAGGTTACCTTGGTGTTTTCTGTAGATTCACCTCTTGCAAGTGCTCTTTTGTCGTATAATGTTGCAAGTGTTTTGCTTACTGCCGTAATGTCATACAATTGCATAGAGCGAATTTTGCTAACGATTCGATTTCTTTCTTCACGAGATAATTCTTCTTTGTCTGCATCCCATATCTCATCAATGAGCATATCCAGCTCATCTTCCTCTTCAAGAGCCCTGTTAAACCTTTTTTCAAGCAGAGTCACCGCTTTATCAATAATTCCGGTTGCTCTGGCGGCAAAATCCTTTCTTACGTTACCGCGAAGTTCCGCAAACTCTTCTTTGTCTTTATTCTCTTTGACAATCGTTTCAACCGTCTTTTCGGGTACACCAAGTCTTTTTGATGTTTCGGAATAATTATCTGTAATCGACCATACTGCCATGATTGCATATATAGTTTCCGGTGATGTTTTCTTGCCTCTCAATTTTGCCACCTCCTCACATGGAATTTTGTTTTTAATACAGCAACTTTTATTAACTATAAATCAAAAGCATCGTCAGTTATCGGACAATTTTATTTTTTTGCAAGAAAAAACGCCCGGTATTACCAAGCGTTTACGATTTTGAATTATTTAACTTGTTTGCCATCTCTCATAGAAATTTCTGCGGAGCTTATATAACAGCTTATCACTCACATAATACTTCATCACTATTCCGGAAGCGCCTATGTACTGATTTGTTATAAACTCGAACAGTGCCTTCTCATAGAGTTCTGCTTCCTCTCCACATTCTCGGCATACATTGTGGCATAGGTTCACTATCTTTGATTTCATTACCTCCGATTGCTTTTGATAGTTCATACATGTAAAGTAAATTATACCCTGTTCGACATAAGGTATCTTTACGCCTCTTAATTTTCTGAACATTGCAATCTCCTTTTCTATCAAAACGGAACATCGTCATCCTGAGGCATTGGCATAAAGCTGTTATGCTCAGGCTTGTCCGCTTGTGCTGAAGCTTCTGTTTGCTTTCTTCCGCCGACATAATGTATCTCATCTGCAACTACCTCGGTTATGTATACGGTGTTTCCGTCCTTCTCGTAGTTTCTTGTCTGTATGGAACCGCAAAGTCCGAGCATACGACCTTTTGTAAAGTACTTAGCGACAAATTCTGCCTGCTGTCTCCATGCGACACAGTTAATAAAATCTGCATCGTAGTTGCCCTCTGCATTCTTAAATCGTCTGTTTACTGCCAAGGTGAAGCTCGATACACTTACACCGTTTCCTGTGGTTCTTAGCTCAGGGTCTCGGGCTAGTCGTCCGATTAGATTTACTTTATTCATGGTTTCTCCTTTCATACTTAAAATCGTTCTTTTATCGTTTGAATTGCGATTTTATTGGCAAATTCTTTTCTTTGCAATATCACAATATTCTTTTGAAAGCTCAAACCCGATGAAGTTTCTGCCTGTGTTCATAGCCGCAATTGCCGTTGTGCCACTTCCCATAAAAGGGTCAAGCACGGTTTGCCCCTCTGTTGTTGTGAGACCTATCAAGTATTGCATCAATGCCACAGGTTTTTGTGTTGGATGTAATCCTCTATCGGTGTTTTCGGTTTTGCATTTTATAACATTCGAACAAATTTCAATTCCTGTATTATTTAGATGATTATCTTTGATGTACTGTTCGTTGTATGCTCCAACATTATGTTCTTTTATGTTGTCTGTAAGAGTTGTTCCTATTTCGTACGGCTTCATAAACCAAAGAATAGGTTCAAAAAGAGGACGAAGATTTCCTAATTTCCATCCACTCCAGATTTTTGAATTTTCTGTATCGCCACGCTTATCAAAAACAACAGACACTTTTTGTGCTCTGTGTGCCGCTGAATCTTTTTGCCATGAAATCATATCTTTAAATATGAAACCAACATCTTCTAATGCAGATATACATCTATGTGCATACCTACGACCAGCAAAAATAAAGCAACTTGCACCGGGTTTTAATACTCTGTAACATTCAGGTGTCCATGACATACACCACTGATAATACTCAAGAGGAATTTTTTTATCTGCTTCAGACCAACCATTAAGCGGTTTACCCCGCTTACTAAATACAGAAGATTGTTTTTGTGCAGGACTTTTCCCTAAAAGTGCTGAATTTGTATTATTGTGAATAACATCCCATTCATCATAGGATATACCATACGGAATATCTGATAGAATCATGTCTATGCTTTCGTCAAAAATCCGCTTCATTCCCTCAACACAATCCATATTGTATATCTTGTTTAATTCCAACATTGCTTATAATATCACTCCTTAAAATCGTTCTTTTCCGTAAGTTCTTTTACATAGTCTGGAATATCCATAGTGTATATAATTCCTTTTTTTCCTTTGTCAATCAACAGGTGTGCCAACTCCCTGTATGCTTCGGATTTTATCTTTTTCGTGTCCTCACGAAGTTGTTCTTGCAACCTCTCAATCTCTGCCTTTTTGCGGTTGATTTTGCCGTGAGCACACCAAAAATCACCGCCAACCTTTTTGTGTGTTTTTCCCGCAGGTCTTTTCTTGCAAGCGTATATTTCTTGTAAAGTGTCTTTACAGTTGTATCGAAAATATGCGTGTTGGCAATCCTTACACCTAACCACTTCCTCAACATCGGCTGTGGATGTTTTTTCAATTAGATTTAGAAAATACCTTTCGGCATTCTCAACTGTAACAGTTCCATCAACATCGACATTCGGCATAAGGTTTACTCTTATGTTTCTCTTTAATTTTTCAGCATCAATATACC
>JAZSFO010000005.1:0-2537 GCA_045532255.1 Clostridia bacterium
TGTTTTCAATATCTTTTCGTGGTGGTTTTTAATACCGCCTTTTTGTGTTGCCTCTTTTAGGTTTTTTACCTGATTGCATCAATTCTTCTGATGATTGAGTTATGTTAATCATTTTTGCTGTTAATTTTACAATCACCTAAATTATTATTTAATAAATCACAAACCAATTATTGCACAAAGTAAGCCTTGCAGTCAACAGGAAATAATAAACTGTAAAAATAATGTTACATACCAGAAAAGCCCCCCAATAACGGAAGGCTTTATTAACACATCTGCTTATGCACTTAACTTGTTGAGCTTTGCGGAAAGCTGAGCTTTTTTTCTGGCAGCTGTGTTCTTGTGAAGAATACCCTTTGCTACGGCCTGGTCAATCTTCTTGAATGCTGTCTTGCAAGCTTCAACTGCATTTGCTGCATCATTGCTCTTAACACATTCCTCGAACTTCTTTATACAAGTCTTTAAGTTGGTCTTGATAATCTGGTTTCTCATTGTCTTGGTTTTGATAACCAAAACTCTCTTCTTTGCGGATTTAATATTAGGCATAATTTCACCTCCAATGACGTAATTATCAACATAATGTGTATTCTACCATAATTTTTTTCAAAAATCAAGTGTAAATTTATATTTTTTCGAAATAAAACCATATTTTGGCTAAAATATATAATATTACGGCTTATTTTTACTTTGCTTTGAGTCTTTGTGTAAGTTCCTTGTCGGGATTTGTGTAAATTGTGTTGTAATTCACATATATGACCATACCCGGCTTTGCACCTGAGGGCTTTTTTACATTTTTAACCTCTGTATAGTCTACTGCTACATTTTCGCCCTCTCTTGCCTTGCTGTAATATGCCGCAAGCGATGCCGCCTGCATATAGGTTCTTTCGGGCACATCAAGGGCATTTGGTGTCCTTACTATCGCATGCGAGCCGTGAATGTTCTTTGTATGGAACCATATATCCGTGCTTCTGGAAAGCTTAAGTGTAACATAGTCGTTCTGAACATTATTCTTTCCTACATAAATATCATAGCCGTCATCGCTCACAAAGTGCATGGGCGAGGGGAGGGCTTTTTTCTTTCTTTTGTTTATATTCCTGTTTTTGAGATATCCCACCTCTGCCAGTTCTTCTCTTATCATTGATATTTCGGGTCCCGATTCTGCAAGCTCTATGGCTTCCTTTACGGATTCGAGATAGTCTATTTCCTTGAGGTTAAGCTCTTTTTGCTTTTGTGTTTCCTTAAGTGCCGTTTTTTCCTTGTTGTATTTCTTGTAATACCTCTGTGCATTTGCGGAGGGAGAAAGGTCCTCTTTAAGTGCGATTTTTATACTTTCGTTTTCTTCGGTGTAAAAGTTTTCGCACTCTATATGCTTCATACCCTCGGTAATTCGGTATATATTTGCGGTTATCAGGTCGCCGTATACCTTATATTTATCCATTGATTTTGCTTTTTCTATAATCTCATTTTCGAGTTGGAGCTTTTTTCTGCATCTTTCGAGATTGTTTACTACAAACTTCATAAGGTCGGAGCTTTTCTGCTTGAGGCTGTTCAGCGTGGATTTTTGCATATAAAATGCCTCTGCTGCCTCATTTGCCGTCTCATATCTCACGGCATCGCCCATGGACTCAAACTGCGTAATGCAAAGCGGAGCAAAGTCTATAAGCTTTCCTGTCTCGGAGTCCGAAACAACTGTCGGCTGATACTGACCCGACATAATATTTTTTATCATCATAGAGAAAATATATGCCGAGGAATCCAAAACGGCAGGACTTGCATCGCCTGTTATTATCTCCGTATGTCCGCCTGCACGGAATACCGCTTCCCTTGCCATAACGGGACTTATGCCTGTGTAGTTATCCATTATCGCACGGTAGATGGGAAGCGAGGGATTGTCAAAGTGAGACTTTATTTCGTCCTTTGAGGCAAGGAGAGGGTCTTCCTTTCCCTGAGAGGGCGGTGCCGTATAGATAAGACCGGGAAGTATCTGTCTGACACTGCTTACGGTAAAATCTATGTGGTATACCGAATCTATTATTTTGCCGTCTTTATTAAGAAGTATGATGTTGGAATGTTTGCCCATAAGCTCGCATACAAGAAGCTTTTCGCTAAGGTATCCCATTTCGTCATAGCTTTCTATATATATGTGTATTATTCTTTCAAATCCGCTTTGCTCAATCCTTGTTATTCTGCCCGAGCCAATATGCTTTCGCATAAGCATGCAAAACATCGGCGGTGATGCGGGATTTTCCATAGAAACCGAGGAAAGGTGCACTCTGGCGCATGACGGATTTGCACACAAAAGCAGGCGGTATGCTCCGTTTTTTGTGCGTACACCGATTGTTATTGTGTCTCTTTCGGGCTGATGTATTTTGTCAATTCTGCCGTCTTTAAGTACATCATTAAGCTCATTTGCTATTGCATGTACCGTAATTCCGTCAAATGCCATAATCAAAAACTCCTGTCTTATTTAATCGTTTGTTTTTATTGTATCACAAAATTTTCCATATATCTATAGTAAATCTTCAAAAAATTGATAAAAT
>JAZSFO010000060.1:0-10157 GCA_045532255.1 Clostridia bacterium
TTCGATAATCCAGCTTGTGTTTATGATACTGCATCCATACTCACCGACCGCATCATAAATCGGTCTGAGAAGCTGATAAAGGTCATAATTACCGCTTCCGTCCATACATTTAAGAATTACCAGCTTCGCCTCGGGTGCAACCTGTGTTATAATTCCCGCCACATGGGTTCCATGACCGTCACTATCGGTTACATCATCATCAATTGTCAATTCCTCATCATGCTCATTAACAAAATAATAGTGCTTGGTTACTTCTATATTATCCTTTAAGTCATTATGAAGATAACAGCCTGTATCTATAACGGCAACTCTTACTTCATTTCCGTATGCTTCAAGGCTATGGGCATACGAAGAGTCTATCATGTCAAACTGCCACGAATTATCTAATGAAAAGAGTTGCGGGCTAATGTGGTTTTCCGGTACAATTACATTGTATTTTTTATTTGGTGTTTTCTTTTCTATATGCTCCTCCAGACCGTCAAGAATGTTTATATCACTAACCTTATAAACATTTTTGACTTCAAGCATAGGCTCCAACGAAGCTCTTATTTCTGAAGGAATTTTATAATCATCATAAAACTTGACTATATACTCCCCGTCCTGAGCGTGTACGGTTATAAATGCTGACAGCAATATTAAAACCGATAAAAAAATGAATTTGAGTTTTGTTTTCATAATATGCCTCCTAAATTTGTTTTGAAAAATTCTGCAAGTGCCTTTATAAATTTCTGTGTATCGGATGTGAGCTTCTTGTCCTTGCGGACGATATAGCCTATTATATATTCTCCCGATGTATCAAGAGGAATTGCAAGTATATTTCCTCCGCTGAGCTTTGAATAGTTCATGGTTCCCGTACCTATGGTATAGCAATTTGTAACAAAAAGCATATTCATAAGAGTTGCACGGTCTGTAATACGGACGTTTTTGTCACAGCTTATCTTGTCCGAAAACTCTTCCGTAAACATACTGTGGCACTGTTCTCCCTGCTCATATGTAATATAAGGGTATTTTGCAAGGTCCGAAAAGCTGAGTTTTGCATGTGATGCCAGAGGATGCTCCCTGCCTATATACACATGGAACGGTGTCTTGAACAGCTTATAGAAGCTTATTTTCTTTCCGTCCAGAAGTCTCTCCATAACATCCATGTCGCTATCCTTGATAGCTATTATACCCAAATCGGAAAATGACTTTTCCACATCGTCTATTACCTTGAAGGTCTCTACCTCCCTTAGACAAAAATCAAAGCTTCCGCTTTCGTTTTCGTTTATAAACTGACCGAAAACCTCGGCAACAAAATCATAGTGTTGAGACGAAATTGATATCTTATCCATCTCATCATATGACATATATCTGTCTGATATAAAATCAGCCTGAGACACAAGCTGTTTTGCATACCGTACAAATTCACTGCCTTCATCGGTTAAGAAAACGCCCTTATTGGACCTTTCAAAAATCTTGATATTAAGCTCTGTTTCTATAGATTTTACAGCACCCGAAATACTGGTTTGTGCCACAAACATTGTCTTTGCGGCTTCGTTGAAAGAGCCCTGTTTTACAATTTCCAAAATATATCTGCATTGTTGTATGGTCATAATACGACACCTCTTTCACATAATTGTACCACAAAAAAAACAAAAAGTAAAACATAATTTGAAATTTTACAAAACAAATCCTGCAACAACTACCATGGTGCACAATACCCCTATCCCCACGGCTCCGCTTTTGTTATTATTTTGCCATTCCCAACGGGCATAGCTTACCGTATAGATTAGTGACCACAGCTCAAGTGCAAAAAATAAAATTCTGTATATCATTTATACACCGCCTTGAATTTTGCTTTTTTTATATCAAAATTATATTTGTCATAGCTTTTTTGCAAACGGAATTCTTTTTTTGCATGTGCTTTTGCATTCATGACATCAAGTCCCTTTTGGGCATATAATTTCAAGAAATCCAGAGTTTCTTTTTTGAGTACATCTTTTTTTATTCCACCATCTGCTTTTGTAAGAAAAGAAATGCTTACAACAGGATTTTCTGTTGATGTATCTATATCAATTTTCGGCTTTTCGATACTTCTTATCTCATGTCCGTCATAGGTTACTTTCTTTTGGCTGTGCATAAGTCCCATAAGCCAATTATCTTTTACTATATCCTTTAATTTTCCTGATTTTATAAGTGCGGTTGAGGTTATATAGGTATCCTCTTCGGTAAGATTATCGTCTTTCTTTTTGGATTTTATTACAGGTGCAGATGCGGTCTCGCCCGTATGATATGCATTGGTAAAATCGCTAAGGCTTAATGAAGAAACATAGAACTCATTCTTGTCCATTATATACTGAAAGTATCTTTCGGGATTAACCTCAAGAGAGGGTCTTAGGTCTTTCAGATATTCCTTGGCGGATGTGTCAGCTATTGCTATCATTGCCTGCGGTCTTACAGATGCCTTTTTCTCCAGATAATTTATGTCAGCGTACATATCTTTTTTTGCGGATTTTGCCGAGAAAACCACCGCTGACAAATGTGAAAAGCTGAGCTTTTTACTAAGTCTTCGGTCCAGGCTGTCTGCCGCGTTTTCAAGATTTTTGCCTTTCTGGGTAAAGCAGATAAGAGAGGTGCTGTCGCCTTTTGCATCGCCCGAATATGCACCCGAGTCTGCAACGGCAAATGTATATTCCTTTTCCTCGTCCGCCTCGTCAACCCCTACTGCCATAACCGTTGCAAGTGTATCTGTTTCCTTGTTGTCATAGCAACCTGTCAAAATGCACAAAGACAATATTATAACTGCAATTTTCATTTTTGTTTCCTCCTGAAAATGAGCACCGTAATCGGCACAAACAAAAAAGCAAAAACACTCATAAGAGTATTTACCGCATCTGCTATATCCCAATAGGATAAAATAAAAATTAAAATTACAACTGCAGATGTTATTGCCCTTCTGTCTCCAAGGCCAAACATTCCCGCAAACAATGAAACTGCGAAATATCCCAATGCTCCCGCGGAAATAAACGCTGAAAAGAACCAGAGAATATACACCAGGCCGTCTAGTCTTTGAAACACAACCGCAGAATTGGAAAGCGATGCGAGTCTGTAAATGGGATACTCAAACTCTCCCGACACGGGGTACGGCACACAAAGCGTATAAAACAAAACCACAACCGTACTTATAACTGCGGATACGGCAACTGATGTGAGTGCAATTTTCCTGGTACTTTTTCGGATGTTTTTTGAAATAAGATATATATATACAAAATCCGAAAAGACATAGAGCATATTAAATACATTGAGAAAATTTCCTTTTCCGAAAACAGGACAAAGATTTATATACTCCGTCTCAGGATATGCACACAAAAGTATTATCGCAAAAATAACCGCAAAACCCACAAACGAAGCAAGACTGTACCTTGTTACCGCCTCAATGCCAAAATACGCCGCGGCAAATACACATAATCCCATTACGGTAAGTATCAATGCTTCGGGAGTTTCACTGAGAACATATTTTTTCAGGACATCGGTAAAAACTCCCATACGGCTCGATGCATTTAAGGCAGTAAGGACAAAAAACAAAAATATTATAATTCCTCCTGCCCTTTTGCCGTAGCTTTTGCATATAACCTCGCAAATATCCCTTCCTGCAAATGCTCCCGAACACAAAAACACAACAACTGCCGTCAAAAAAGCCGAGCACAAAACATTTATAAATGCCGCCGTGCCCGAATTCTCTACAAATCCTGCTATACCGCTGATTATTACATGCGAAATAACAAGTATTACAAAAAGCGATGTTGTCTCCTTATTTCCTGTCCTCTCCATTGGTTTGCCTCCATTTTCTGCTGATTTTGGCTTTCTTATACATATCCTTGGGGTGTAGATAATTTTCTCTCCTTGTCCCCCTTTTCCATATAGGCGCGCCAAAGACAAGCTCTGTCTTGTTGACATTTCCCACAGGCGATAGCGGAGACATAAAAGGAACTCCGAATGACTTGACGCCTATAGCCATAAGAGTATTTACAAAGAAAACTGCCAGCACTCCGTAAAGTCCCATAAGCGCCCCTCCCATGATATACAAAAAGCGTGAAAACCTGAATGAGAATGATAGTGAATACGACGGTACAGTAAAGGATGCTATACCTGTAACCGCCACAATTATTATCATAATGGGACTTACGAGATTTGCCTCTACTGCTGCCTGTCCCACGATAAGACCCCCCACTATTCCGAGTGTCGAGCCGATGGGACCGGGAACTCTTATTCCCGCCTCCTTTATCAATTCAAAAGCAACCTCCATAAGAATAAGCTCCGTAAACACCCCAAACGGAACAAATGTTCTTGAAGAAGAAACCGCAAGAAGTATATTTGTAAGAAGTAGCTCGGGATGAAAGTTAAGAAGTGCGGCAAATATACCTGGGAACAAAAGTGCAAGAAAAACTGCAAGGTATCTTAATAGCCTTATAAGGAGCGAGTAAGGATACCTCAGGTATTCATCCTCTGCCGAGGTTATCAGGTCAAAAAAGGTGGCGGGCATAATGAGTACATGAGAACTCCCGTTAAGAATAAACGCCACTCTGCCCTCTGTAAGTGCCTTACATACTCTGTCGGGTCTTTCGGTAGTTATCATCTGCGGAACGGGCAGAAAGGATGCTTCTTCAATATATTGCTCTACATCCAGCGATGAAAAAACATATTCTGCATCAATTGATGATATTCTTCTCTTTACCTCCTCCACCAGACTTTCGTTTGTAACATTGCGGATATATGCAATAGCACCCGCTGTTTTGCTTGTGTTTCCGACGGGGATATTTTCCATAATCAAATCAGGCGTATTGAGGGTCTTTCGTATAAGTGCGGTATTACATCTTAGCATCTCATTAAATCCCTCATGAGGACCCTGAATAACCGCCTCGTTTTCAGGATTTGCTACACTTCGGTGCTCCCAACCCTTTGCATCTATTACAAAAGCACAGTCCAGAGTATCTATAAACAAAACCGCATTTCCGAAATTGACACCCTTAAGAACACTGTATATATCAGTATTCGATGATACCTGCGATTGCGGAAGCAGGGTTCTTAATACAGACGCTTTAATATCACCGTGTTCCGAATTAACCCTCATAAGAGGTCTCAAAACAAGGTCATTTATTGACATGGAATCAACAAGACCGTCTGCACATATTATAAAAGCCTCTGCTTTCTTTTTGCCAAAATTTATATTGAATTCTCTTATAATCACATCACCGTTTTTTGGCATAGAAAAAATCTTTTTTGCATATTCAAGATTGCTGGATAAATCCGAACTGACATTTTCCATAGGCGGAATTTCTTCTGCCCTTTGGGAAGGGATTATATCAAACTCCTGTGCGTTCTCTTTGCTCTTATAAAAAAATAAATTTTTCATGTACTTCTCTCCTTGGCTTTATATTGGCTTGCGCTCAAGAAAAATATTCAATGTATAAAATTTTTCTCACTCGGGAAGAATTATCACGAGGTGGTTTAATGTCCAGTAAAACAGAAAAAATAAAAAATGCCCTTACCGAAAACTTAGGCAGAAGGTGTCATGTCCTCTACAAGCAGGGCAGAAAAAAGATTGTCATAAATGATTGCCGTATCTGTGCCGCATATCCATCTATTTTTGTTATATCATACACAGACGCCAAAACAAAAAAGACGATAAATATATCTTTTTCCTACAACGATATACTTACAAAAACTGTATGTCTCTCCAAAGTTTGAATAATATATACAATTGACCTATAAACTTTTGAAAAAAATGCACAAAATTTAATTATCATCTTGAAGAATTATAAATAGTATTGTATAATATATATAACTACAATACATTTAAGGAGGAATTTGGGATGATAAAATTAGTTGTTGGTAAAAAAGGTTCCGGCAAGACCAAAACAATGCTTGATGCAATAGCAAAGGCTGTTGAAACAGAAAGCGGCAATGTAATATTTGTTTGCAATTCCGCCAGACATATGCTTGAGGTTACACATGCTGCAAGACTTGTAGATGTTTCCTCAGCAGATACAGAAACTTTCAGATTATTCAAGACATTTATTCTGGGCATGCTCTCCCAAAACTACGATATATCTCATATCTTTATTGACAGCCTGTTCAAAATTGTTCCCGATGACAAAGAGGGACTTGGTGATTTTGTAGAAGCTCTCGGCAAAATCAGCGAAGAATCAAATGTTAAGTTTACAATCTGCATAAGTGCCGATGTAGCTGAACTTCCGGATTCTGCCCGCAAATACATCTAAAAATTTTTTTGAGTTGTAAATTACAGAGGGACTGTTAGAAAACCTGGTTTTTTAACATTCCCTTTTAATTTGATTAGACTGATTTCAATTTAGTATATGGAGTAAATATGTCAAACGAACAGTTATACATATCCGTAGAGAAAAATGCAACTGCGGAAATATGCGAAAAAAAATCTAGGTTTATAGCAAACATATGCCATACGGAAACAGAGGCATGTGCAATGGAATTTATAGAAAAGATACGAAAAGAGCATTACAATGCCAGACACAATGTGTATGCGTATATTTTGTCATCGGGCGCAAAAAAATATACTGATGACGGAGAACCATCAAAAACTGCAGGACTGCCGATACTGGAAATGCTTGAAAAACAAGGTATTACAGATGTAGTATGCGTAGTCACAAGATACTTCGGCGGTACGCTTTTAGGTACAGGAGGACTTGTAAGGGCATATACAGAAGCGGCAAAATCCGCACTTGAATGTGCGGGCATTGTAACAATGAAGCTCTGTGCCCTCTTGGAGCTGAGAGTGCCTTATACGCATCTCGGAAGTGTTGAATATCTTCTCAAGTCAAGAGGTGCAGTGTGCGAAGATAAAAATTACGCAGAAAACATTACACTTACTGTAACAATAGATAGTTTACTGTCGGCAGAGCTTACAGATACGATAAAGAATGAATTTTCGGGAAGCATACAGCTCATGTCAAAAGGTCAGGTGTACAGAAATATATGAATAACAAAAGAATAGCCGTACTTTTGACGGTGTTCGGTATAATGTTTTTGTCGCTTATTTCATACATTACCTTGTTTGACCTCGTTAACCGCAACATCTATGCAACAGACCGTGTATCAGAACGGGAAGAATATGTTGTCAGAGGATGTGTAAAGGACAGAAACGGCATTATCCTTGCACAAAGCAAAGGTACGGGGAAAAAGCAAAAACGAATATACCCTTACAAAAACCTTTATTCCCACATAATCGGATACAAATCCCAGACTCACGGTTCCAACGAAATAGAAAAATATTATAACAGCGACCTCACAGGCAAATCAACGGCACCGGTATTTGGAGATTTAGTGACATTTTTTGAAGACGCCAAATCCACCTTCGGCCTCTCCCAGGACAGAAAGGGATATGACATAGAACTCACAATAGACCATGAGCTTCAAAAGGCGGCACATAATGCACTTGGAAGCTACAACGGCTGTATTGTGGCAATTGAGCCGTCAAGCGGAAAAATACTTGCAATGGTAAGTAAACCTGACTTTGACCCCTCGCCCGATACACTCGAGGCCAGCCTGAAAGATGCAAACAATCAAAACAACCATGCCCTGCTCCGCAGAGCAACGATGGAGCTCTATCCCCCCGGCTCTATATTTAAGCTGATCGTAACGGCATCAATGCTTGAAAATGATATGGATAATTTTGTATTTGATGACTCGGGAGAGCTTACCGTAAAGGTGAAAAATTATGGTGAGGGCGACGGAAAATTCCTTGGCAATACCGATTTGGAGCTTGGTTTCAAAAACTCAAGCAACATTTATTTTTCGGAAGCGGCAAATGTACTTGGCGATGACAAGATAAGACAAACAGCAAAAAACTTTTGTTTTGGCGAAAATATCCGAATGAGCAGACTCGGCGTTTCCAAAAGCACTGTGCCGTCCGACTTAACCTCGGCAGGCGATATAACAAACATGGCACTTGGTCAGGGAGATGTAAAGGCTACGCCTCTGCACCTTGCAATGATAGCCTCCGCAATCGCCAATGACGGAACAATGATGACACCGTATATCGTTGACTGTGTATCAGGCACAACGAGAATGTACGAGGAGCCATCTGTACTCAAAAAATGTACAAGTCCCGCAGTCTCTCAAAAAATCAAAAAGCTGATGAAAGCATGTGTAGACAGCGGAACAGGAAGCGGTGCCGCAATATACGGAAAAGATGTATGCGGAAAAACAGGTACGGCAGAAATAGATACAGATGCAGGAACTGCCCATGCACTTTTTGCGGGCTTTGCACCATATGATAATCCTGAGATTGCAATTTGCGTTGTTGTCGAAAACCTACCAAACAAAAACACAGGCGGTTCGGTTGCCGCACCTATTGCAAGACAGATACTTATGAAATATTTTGAATTAAAATGAAAAAAGAATAAATCACCCCCTCTCTGCAAAAAATTTAATGGAGGAGGTGATTTTTTATGGACTTTTTAAATAGCGAAACAAAAATAAATCTCATGAGAGCCTTTGCCGGCGAGAGCATGGCAAGAAACAGATATAATATGGCGGCAACATGTGCTTTTAGCGAAGGTTATCATGTGATAGGCAGAATTTTTGACTTTACAGCCAAGCAGGAACAGGCACACGCAACTGTATTTTACGGATTTCTTAAGGATGCCAACGACACAAACTTTGACATAACGGCATCTTATCCCGTAAACTCGTACAAGACTACAAGAGAACACCTTAACGCTGCAGTCAAAAACGAATATGAAGAATACAATTCGGCATATAAATACTTTGCAGAAATTGCTGAAAAAGAGGGTTTTGCAGAAATAAGCAACGCCTTTTCGATGATAAGCGAAATCGAAAAGATACATGCAGAAAGATTTGAAACCTTCTTAAATTTAATGACAGACTCCAAGCTCTCAAAAGCTGACAGCGATACCCTGTGGGTATGTACAAACTGCGGTTATGTACACAAAGGAACCTCTGCTCCCCTTGCGTGCCCTGTTTGCTCACATCCGCAAGGATATTTTGTAAGTGACTGCATCAAAGAGAAAACCACAATTCTTATATAAAAGGAGGAGAAAACCATGTTGGGCAAAGGCTTTTTGGGCGGTATAGCCTGCGGTGCCGTAATAGGTGCTGCAATCGGAATGCTTGCTGACCCCATCAACGACAAACAGCACAAGAAAATGCGTTCAAGTGCAAACAATATGTTCAAAACCATCGGCACTGTAATAGACGGCATAATGGAAAATATGTAACTTAAAAAGCAGACTGCGGGAAACCATCTCACAGTCTGCTTTTTGTTAAACCACGTGTGCTTAAATCTCCATTTGCTTTGCAAGAAACATTGATGCCGCACTGGCAAGCTTAACCTCTACATCCGTCATTTTTTCCTTTTCGTCTGCTCTCATTACAACTACATTGCCAAGGACATCACCCTCTGATATAATCGGAGATATAACTCCTGCAGTGTACTTTTCATAATGGTCTGTTATGGGAACTCTTTTTGACTCTGTGCATACAAAGGATGTTTTGTCCTCCATTATTTTTTCCATCTCGGAGCTTACGGGCTTCTCAAAAAGCTCCCTCTTGGCAACTCCTGCAGTTGCTATAATGGAATCCTTGTCTGTAATGCACACAGGATATCCTGATGTTTTGAAAAGTGTTTCTGCATACTGGCTTGCAAAATCTCCAAGCTCATTTACGGGGGAATACTTCTTAAATATTACTCCTCCCTCTCTGTCTGTATATATCTCAAGCGGGTCGCCTTCGCGGATTCTCATTGTTCTGCGGATTTCTTTGGGGATTACAACGCGTCCAAGGTCGTCTATTCTTCGAACAATTCCTGTAGCTTTCATTTACATAAAACTCCTTTTACAAAAGGCCCCTTTGTGTAAAGGGGGCTGTCACCGTAGGTGACTGGGGGATTGTCATATTTGCAATCCTTCCACCGCAAGCGGTCCCCCTCCCTTTGCACAAGGGAGGCTTTATTTAGATTTTATTTACAAAAGTATTTTGTGCACGCAAGGAATTTTTATGTAAAGAAAAAATTGGGAAGAGAAAAATAAAAATTAAGGCATGATACAGCCAATTTTTATAAAAAATATATATAATAATAAATTATATTTAATTTACTATTGAAAATTATCAAAAAAAGTGCT
>JAZSFO010000029.1:0-6983 GCA_045532255.1 Clostridia bacterium
GTCAGGCTACGATTTCGCTATTGCTTCTTCTCTCCCACACCTCACGATGTGAAACTTGCAAGTCGCTTTAGAGTTCGTCGGTAACTACGCCTCGATGGACTTTCACCACAGAGCATTGATATGCCCGTCATACTAAAAGAGGGGATGTAAAGCACATTTTACACCCCTCAATATATTTTAGCGCATATAATCAAATTCCAATTCGTACATTCTTACGAGGTCGCCCTCATTTATGCCCTCCTGCTCAAGTGCCTTGATAACACCTTTTTTTCTGAGCGCATTCTGGAAGTACTGAAGCGATTCGTTGTCTTCGAAATTGGTTGAGCCTATCATTCTCTTTATCCAGCTGCCCTCGACAACATACACTCCGTCCTCAACACTGACCGTAAACGGCGTATCGTCTCTATAGGATATTACGGTCTCTTCTGCTTCCTCTTCGTTATAAAGAACAGGAACAGGAATTGTATCAAGAACCGATGCAATATACATCATAAGCTCTCTTACACCCTTGTTTGCGGCAGCGCTTATTCGGAAAACCTTGTAGCCTCTGGTTTCCATCTCTCGGCAAAAGCCCTCGTATATAGCCTCGTCATACACAACATCCATTTTGTTTGCTGCTACAATCTGCGGTCTTGTAGCCAAATCGCTGTTATATGTCTCAAGCTCTTTGTTTATAAGGTCAAAATCCTCTATCGGATTTCTGCCCTCTATACCCGAAGCATCTACAACATGTATGAGAAGCCTAGTTCTCTCTACATGACGCAGAAACTCATGACCGAGTCCGACACCCTCGCCCGCACCCTCTATAAGTCCCGGAATATCTGCCATAACAAAGCTCTGACCGTCACCTGTCCTTACTACACCTAAGTTTGGCTCAAGTGTTGTAAAGTGGTAATTTGCAATCTTTGGCTTTGCATCAGACACAACAGAAAGAAGTGTGGACTTACCAACATTTGGAAATCCTACCAATCCGACATCAGCCAGAAGCTTAAGCTCAAGTCTGATATTACGGCTTTCGCCCTCTATACCGCTTTTTGCAAAACGGGGAATTTGTCTTGTTGCGGTTGCAAAATGGCAATTTCCCCAACCGCCGCTTCCGCCCTTGGCAACTACAAATCGTTCGCCCGAGGTCTTCATATCTGCGATTACCCTGCCCAAATCCATATCATAGATTACAGTACCGCAAGGAATTTTGACAACAAGGTCAGTACCGTTTCTGCCTGAGCACTTTGCCGCCTTGCCATCCTCGCCGTTTGGTGCTTTATACTTTCTTTGATATCTGAAATCCGAAAGTGTACTCATTTTGTCATCGGTTTCAAATATAACATTTCCGCCGTTGCCGCCGTCTCCGCCGTCGGGTCCGCCTGCAGCTACATACTTTTCTCTATGAAAGCTCACAAGACCGTTTCCGCCGTTGCCTGCTTCTACATATATTTCGGCTGTATCTGCCATCATGGTGTATCCCATCCTTTCGTAAGCAGTTGCGTCAGTATCCGAACCCGTTTTGGGTGCGTGTTTTTATGCCACTGCATCGTTAAAATACTCGCAAATGCGTCAGCATTTGCTCCGTTTTTGCCTCGCACTGTCGCAAAAACACGGCACCGAAAATTCTTTGAACCAAAATCAAGATAAAATAGATTGTTTTTCAAGACCGACAACAACGAAAAACGGCTATTTTACTTGATTCTGGTGAGTTCGGATACTGACGCAACTGCTTATGATACTATCTTAAAAAATCCCGAGCAATGTGCCCGGGATTTTCGCTTTGGTAAATATTGTTACAAGGTCAATTACTGAGCAATTTCGTATACACTAACCTGCTTCTTGTCCTTGCCGAGTCTTTCGAACTTAACCTTGCCGTCAGCAACAGCAAAGAGAGTATCGTCACTACCCTTTTTTACATTGATGCCGGGATGGATTTTTGTACCTCTCTGTCTAACGAGGATGTTACCGGACTTAACATACTGTCCGTCACCCTTCTTAACACCAAGGCGCTTGGACTCACTGTCTCTGCCGTTCTTGGTACTACCCATACCTTTTTTATGAGCAAATAACTGAATATTTAAGCTAAACATCAAATTACACCTCCAATTCGGTAATTTTAATATTTGTTGGGTATTGCTGTTCCAGCTCTACAAAGTAGAGATACATGGAATCAAGCAATATATTGATCTGTTTTCTGTCGTTATAATCTAAATCTTCGGGAAGAACAAACTCGGCATAACCGCTCTCTGCTTCGTACCCGAAATTGATATTAAGTACATTTTCTATACCGTTTAACGCCATAAAAAGTACCGAAGAAACAGAAGCACACACTATATCACTACCCTCATCGGCATAGTCTGCATGTCCCTTGAGGATGCCCTTTGTAATATTAGTGTCCTTATCACGAAAAAATATTATTTCCGTCATAGCTTAGGCATTGATCTTTTCGATCTGTACTTTAGTGAAAAGCTGTCTGTGACCCTGCTTGCACTTTTCGCCTTTTTTGGGCTTGTACTTGAATACGATAACCTTCTTCGCTTTGCCCTGCTTGAGAACCTTTGCATCAACGCTTGCGCCCTCAACAACGGGTGTACCGAATACAGCTTTGTCGCCACCAAGTGCCAAAACCTTGTCAAACTTAACAGCAGCGCCTTCCTCAGCAGCTACCTTTTCGATAAAAAGGATATCACCCTCGGAAACCTTGTACTGCTTGCCGCCTGTTTCGATAATTGCATACATTATGAAGCACCTCCTTCATCTGATATCGCTAAATACTGGTATCTGCCATATGCAGATTTACTGACCATATCTATGCGTTTACCATAGCATTATACCACAGCAAAATATAAATGTCAACAACTTTTTTATCTTTTAGATATTACATGAAGATTTGCTGTACAATACGGATGTTCTCCATAGCATCTTTTGCATAGTAATGAGCACCTATAACCTTGGCATATTCCTCGGTAAGAACAGCACCGCCTACTACTATCTTTACATCAGGAAATCTCTCTTTAAGAAGTTTTATAGTCTCTTCCATTGCAGGTACGGTAGTTGTCATAAGTGCACTCAGGCCCACAACCCTGCAGCCTGTTTGTTCTACACAGTCTGCTATCTTCTGCGGTGCGACATCTCTTCCAAGGTCTATAACACCGTAGCCGTAGCTTTCGAGTACAACCTTGACAATGTTCTTTCCTATATCGTGAATGTCGCCCTTTACCGTAGCTAATATCATTGTACTGTCTATGTTTGCTGTACTCTTTCCTATCTTTTCTTTGACGGTATCAAAGGCTGCCGCTGCAGCATCCGCACTCATAAGAAGCTGAGGAAGATATGCTCTGCCTTCTTCAAAGTCTTTGCCTATTTGATTTAACGCAGGTATAATCATATTATTTATTATATCCATAGGCTCTTTTGTCTCAAGACATATTGTGCACGAAGCAACTGACGCATCCCTGAAGCCTCGTATTATCGCTTCTGTAAGTCCTATTTCTTTTTCTTGAGAAATGGGGGCAGGAACAGCATCCGAGCAGTAGCTTATATATTCCTTGCACGAGGGGTCGTTTCCGCTGAGGACATTGTGAGCATAGTATGTATTCATCATACCCTGCGAAAACGGATTCATTATTGCACACTTAAGTCCCATTCTCAGAGCCTGTGCAAAAAATGCAGAATTTACCGCATCTCTGTTTGGAAGTCCGAATGATATGTTGGAAACTCCGAGAACTGTGTTTATTCCCTCATCTGTAAGCTCTTTTATGGTTTCGAGTGTAACGAGGGCACTGCCGTCATCCGATGACACGGTAAGAGCCAGAGGGTCTACAACTATATTCTTTGCATCTATTCCGTATGCAGATGCTCTGTCTATAATCTTATGTGCAATTTTAATTCTTTCCTCAGGTGTCTCAGGAATACCGTCCTCATCAAGAGTAAGTGCAACAAGCACACCGCCGTACTTGGCTGCAAGGGGTAGTATCTCTTCCATTGATTCTTCTTTGCCGTTTACTGAGTTTATCATCGGTTTGCCCGAATAAATTCTCATTGCGGACTCAAGGGCATCCTTGGATGACGAGTCTATCTGCAGGGGTGTATCCGTAACCGACTGAAGTGCAGATACGGTGTTTTTCATAACTTCTTTTTCGCATATTCCTGGGACACCAACATTGACATCCAGTATATGCACCCCCTTATCCTGCTGGCGCACAGCCTCGGACAAGATATAGTCCATATTTCCTGTCTTTATCGCTTCTTTTAATTTCTTTTTGCCTGTGGGGTTTATTCTTTCGCCGATAAGAACGGGTTTGTCCCCTATTGCAACCGCATGGGTATATGAAGAAACAAGGGTGTCCGTCTTGTAATCGGGCAGAGAATACGGCATATCCTTTGTAGCGTTTACCATAGCTTTTATATACTCAGGTGTTGTACCGCAACAACCGCCAAGTATTGTTGCACCGCCCTCGGCAAGAAGCACCATGCTCTCGGCAAAGCTCTTCTCATCCATTGTATATATGGTTTGTCCGTTTTCCATTATCGGAAGACCTGCATTGGGATTGACTATTACGGGAACGGAAGAATATTTCCTAAATACCGATATTATATCGAGCATCCTGTCGGGTCCGTAGGAACAGTTCATTCCGATGGCATCCACGCCCAGACCCTCAAGCATTGCTATCATTGAAACGGGGTCTGCACCTGTCATGAGCTTTCCCGAGGCATCATAGACATTTGTGACAAAAACAGGTAAATCAGAATTTTCCTTCGCGGCAATTACAGCCGCCTTTGTCTCAAGAGCATCATTCATTGTCTCAATAAGTATAATATCTGCGTCCTTCGCGGCTTTGACATTTTCGGCATAAAGCTCTACACAATATTCAAAATCCATGTCGCCAAACGGCTTTAACATTCTCCCTGTCGGTCCCATGTCAAAGGCAACAAATCTGTCCTCCCTGCCGTCTGCCGCCCTGCGTGCACATTCCAGAGAAGCCTGTATTACTTCCTTGTAGTCGGGGAACTTATCCCTGTTTACGCCAAAGGTATTGGTTTTGACAATATTGGCTCCTGATTCAAAATACATACGGTGAAGCTCTTCTATTATATGAGGTTTGGTTATACTCCATCTTTCAGGCTTTTCTCCGGCCATAAGACCTTTTGCCTGAAGGCAGGTTCCTGTACCGCCGTCAAAATACATTCTCTTTTTTGAAATCAAATCCATTACAGAACTCATTTTGTTTTCTCCCTCTCAACACCGCATATGGCAGTAATTGTTTTTCTTGGTGTCATAATCAGATTATCCCCAAGTTTAATTCCCAAAAGCCTGTCCGCACTCAAAAAATCAAGAATTGGTCTTTGATACTTCAAGCTAAAATCTCCGTATCCGGGACTGAAACGGCTAACCGTATTGTAACTTGCCCTTATTAGATTATGGGTATACTCTGCCGCCGTTTCTGCCATTGCAGAAGCAATACCGTCTGTTATAAATGCCTGTGCTCCCGACAGAGAACTCACGGAATTTATAAGCAAATCCACTTCCAGACCGAGAGTTACTGCCATTACAACGGCCTCATCGCAACCCTTGAGCCAGTTAAAAAGACTTTTGGAATTAATCTTACAAAAATCCATACTTATATCAAATAAATCATTTGACAAAACCGAGGTCTTGGTATAGCAATACCTCGGTCGCGCAGTTTTTATAACTCTTTCCATACACAATACAACCATATCCGAATTCAGGGGCTCAGGGGTCATAAGCCTCCTTGAAAGCTCGGAAACATCTATCTGTAATTCCCTCGGGTCAATTGTACCAAATTCTATACTGTTCATTCGGTTTCCTCTTTTTCCATAGATGCACAAATCGCACTTGCAGCCGCGGATATTGAAGCGTTTGCAGAATTTATATCGCAATCGCTTGCCATAGCAACAAATACAAAGCTTCCCGAAGGTGTTGTTATTATACCGCCGTCAAATGTCTCGTCTGCGGTTTCAAATGACAGATTTGCAACACTTGAGCCTTGGGGCAGAGATGAAGCAATCTTGTTATCTACAGAATTTGCCCTCATCTTTGAGTACATATCGCTGTACGGGAAGAAGGTTGTATTGTCATACATCTTCCTCATAAGTTTAATAAGGTCCTCAGAGGTGGTATAGCTCTCCATACCGCTTCCTATACCGCCCGCAAAGACAGTATTGGCATAACCCTTGGATGCAAAATATGCATTGAGCTTTTCTGTTCCGAAATGTTGTATAAGAAGATTTGCCGCCTCGACACTTCCGCCCGAAAACGCAGAAGTCATAAGGTCTCTTCCAAGGTGTCCCGCAACATCGGTATAATAGTCGAATTGTCCTATGTATATTGCATTGCTTACATATTCCACAAGAAATGCACCCATTGCCGCAGAATTGTATATTTTTTCTGTATTATTGATATATGTGTAGCCATCACCCAAGTTATAAAGTCCGTATGAATATGTGCCCTCCAGCTCCGAGAATGCCTTGTCCGCAGACTTAGATTCAGTTGACGGTGTTCCCATTGATGAATTTGGCTTTTTGGTCTCTTTTTTTGTTTTTACCTCAGGCTTGTTTTCGGGTTCCTTTTCCGTTTTTGGCTTTGTTTCCTTTATCTCCTGCTTAACGGTTTCCTGAACCTTGGGCGGTTTGGTCTCCTGATTATAGCTGAGCCAAAGTCGTGCAATAGAACCAACAAAAACACAAAGCACAGCAATTATTGCAATACATATAATAAGTGCAATTGTATTTTTGTTGTTTTTCTTTTTCTTCTGCATTGCAGGAAGCGGTTTTCGCCCTGTATTGACAAAAAGCGTACTGCTTTCAAATTTCATAAAATATTACCTCCGTTATGCCTCATTCTTGGGGCTTCTTCCCATCAGAAGATCTGTGGCTTCTTTTGCCTTTGTTTCTCCCGAAAGAACCCTGTACATAGCATTAACTATCGGCATCTCCACGCCGTAATCTATCGAAAGTCTGTGGGCACTATAGCATGC
>JAZSFO010000016.1:0-16401 GCA_045532255.1 Clostridia bacterium
GCGAAAGGTTGCAGGCGGGCTGTCGCCTGTCAAAACCGACAAACTGAAAGCTTTTAAAATTTTCAGATGTCAGGCATTGAGGGTTCGAATCCTGTCACACTAAATTTAAGAAAAATAATTTTGCATAAGGGAGAGGATAAAATGGTAGAAAATTATATGGTTTGCAACTGCAAGCAGGTAAGCTACAGCAATATTGCCGATGCACTTGATAATCTTACAAAATTTGACGATGTACTTACTGCATTCAAGGGTGTGCAGGATGTAACAAACTGCTCTACAGGATGCGGAGGCTGTTATCAGAAGGTATTGGATATAATATCAGAAATAATGAGCGGTGCAACCGTATAAGGGAATGTAAAAAATGCACAGACCGTTAAGTGGCAGATTTATGAATTTTACTAGCCTTCTAAAAATCATAAGCTTAATAAATATGTAGAAAACCGCATTTTTTCATGCGGTTTTCATCGTTTCTATGCCACTTAACTCTGCACTATTTTTGGTTTTGTTTAATCCTTGTTTATAAGATTTCTCTTTATTTTATTGGAAGAATTTTTGACAAATGCTTCTTCTCTTATTTTAATTTTCGCTATCTTTTTGTAAGCGGGCAGAAGCTTGGTTGCTTCGGACACATCTTTTCGTACCATGGAGTTAACATCGTCGCTAGCCTTTACCGCTTCGTGCTCGGAGTCTAAGAACATTTCTGCACAAAGTGCATCCTCAATGCCGTTTTCGTCCTTTATGGAGTATACAACAACTTCCTTTACATAGTCAATACCCTGAATGTATTCTTCTATTTCCTCGGGATATATGTTCTTGCCGTTGCTAAGGACTATGAGATTTTTCTTTCTGCCTGTTATAACGAGCAGACCCGCTTTGTTAATATATCCGAAATCGCCTGTTTTGAACCAGCCGTCCTCGGAGAGAACTTCCCTTGTGAGTTCAGGCTGTTTGTAGTAGCCGAGCATTACAACATCGCCCTTTACGCAGATTTCGCCGATGCCGTCGGGGTCAACGTCCTCGAGCTTAATCTCAAGACACGGTAGAATCATACCTACTGTTGAGGGGTCGTTACATTCTATTCTGTTGACACTTACAAGCGGTGAACACTCTGTAATGCCGTAGCCGTTAAAGAGTACAATGCCGATGTCATCAAAGAACTTGCCTACCTCTGCACGAATGGGTGCACCACCGCATACTATCTCACTGAGGTTACCGCCGAAGTTGTCAAGTACTGACTTAAAGAGCTTACGGCGAATATCAATGCCAACCTTTCTGAGACCATTGCTTACGGCAATAAGTACCTTGAAGAGACCGTCAATCTTCTTTTCCATTAAGGTTGCCCAGATTTTCTTGTAGAAAAGCTCTGCAAATGCGGGAACAAGATATATATACTCGGGCTTGAATGTATTGAGGTTCTTAAGCACATTTGTGAGCTTATCGTTGATGCAGAGTGTAACTCTTTTGTGTATTGCCACAAGAATTCCCGGTATCGCCTCGTAGGTGTGGTGATACGGAAGCACACTAAGGCAGGAATCTAAAACCTTGCTTGCCTGCAGACCGTAGAATATACCGCTTTTTATGTTGTGTTCGGAGAGCATTACGCCCTTTGAGTTGCCTGTTGTACCCGAGGTATATACAAGCATCTTGAGTTCATGGGGGTCGGAAGAGAGCTTTTCGTATTCGCGGTTGCCCTCTTCATACAGCTTTTTGCCTTTTTCGAGGAGCTTGTTGTACGAAAGGAACTCGCCCTCGTCTTCTTCTCTGTCAAGACCTACAAAGAGCTTAATATTCGGGAATTTGTCTCTGTTTTCCTTAAAAAAGCCTTCGAACCTCTTCGCATAGAATATAAGCTCGCTTTCGCTGTTGTTAACTACATTTATGATGTCTGCTTCGGGAAGCTCCTTGTCTACGGGTACATAAACTCCTGCACTCTTGAGCACAGTAACATAAATACATATCCACTTGAAGCTGTTTATGCCTATGTTTGCAATATGGCTTTTGCCAAATCCAAGGTCATTTAAGGCAGTTCCCAGATACTCGGTGATGAGACGGAACTCAGAGAATGTAGCTTCTTTGATTTCCTTTTTGTCATAATACTTATAAGCAATTTTATTTCCGCTTTCCTCTGCGGCAAGGTCAACCATATGGCGAAGGCTGTCAAACGGCTGAACCTCATAGGGTTTGAGCTTGTCAATATTCATAATTTACCTCCAAACGCATCTAATGTTACACACTATTATACATCATTATGGGTATTATGTCAATAATTGGTTTTAAAAGTACTCTTTCATAAGCTCCATTTCATTTTTTGCATCGGTAAGAGCCTCGCAGAGCTGTCTTACAGAGCACCCCTCGGGTGCTGTGGCAATTGTTGCCGCCGCATTGTAAAGCGTGGGATGAAGCATTTCGTCATCGGTTGCCATTGCCTCATTTTGCATATCCTCTACGAGAGAGCGGACGGAAGCAAATATTGTGTCTGTTTTGGAAAGAGGCATGGCAGAGCCTAGTATTTCCTCAGTGCGTCTTATGTATGAGTCGAGAATTTTTTTCATTTTGATAACCTCCTAGTTTCTAAACTTATTATAATCATGCTTAAGTCAAAAATCAAGTTTTTTGCAGATTTTTATTGACAAGGCGGATTTTCTGTGATATTATCATATGGAATATTGAATATCAAAGACTTTGAAGGAGAGTGCGTTTGTCAGGCTCTTTTTAGAGAGATGACGGTTGGTGCAAGTCATTAAAGACAGACAAATTGCTGTAGCTCCCGAGTCGGAAGGAAGAACGCTTTTATTAAGTTATTAGACCCTTCCCGAGAATGCTGCGTTAGTGCAAAGGGCTTGATAGAGCCTGAAGCGGTGCTGAATATACAGCACAATTTGAGTGGTACCGCGGGTATGAACATTGCTCGTCTCAAAGACTATTGTTATTCTTTGGGGCGATTTTTTTCGTTTTCAAAGAAACCGAAGGGAGAAAGCATGATGGAAGAAAAAATGACAGGCCTTGACTTCAAGATAAGCGAGGTTGCTGCCAGAATTAAAGAACTAAGGCAGATTGACGGTATATCCGTTGAGACTATGGCAAGCCTTACGGGTGTATCGAGAGAAGAATATGCGGCATGCGAGGCAGGCACTCACGATTTGAGCTTTGCCTTTATTTACAGATGTGCACTTGCGTTCAAGGTGGGTGTTACAGATATTATTGAGGGAGAGAGTGCAACACTTCAGTCCTTTACCGTTACACGTAGAGGCGAGGGGCAGAAGATAGACCAGGCACACGGCATGGTTTACCACAGCCTTGCATCCAACTTCAAGAACAGAGTTTCCGAGCCTCTTTATGTTCATGCAATCTATGATGAAGATGCAGAGAGAGGCGATATTGACCTTACAACCCATGACGGACAGGAGCTTGATATTGTACTTAAGGGTAAGCTCAAGGTGCAGATAGGCTCTCATACAGTTGTTCTACAGGCAGGAGATTCGGTTTATTTTGACAGCTCCACTCCCCACGGTATGATTGCAGTAGGCGGTGAGGACTGCGAGTTTTACGCTATTGTTCTTCAGGGCAAGGAGAAGATTGCCAAAGAGGAAGAAAAGGATGTAATGCTTACTTCCAAGTTCAAGCCACATCAGTCATACAAGAGAGTATATCATGACTTTATTGATACAGTTGAGGACGAAAACGGCTCGCTTGTATCCATCAGCTTCAAAAATGAGGACAAGTTCAATTTTGCATACGATGTTGTAGACAAGATTGCCGAGCGTAAACCTGACAAACTTGCAATGGTACATCTCAGTAAGGATAAGGTTGAAACAAGGTTTACATTCCTTGATTTCAAGAGAGAGTCTGCAAGATGTGCTAACTATTTTGAATCAATCGGCATAACACGAGGCAGCAAGGTTATGCTTGTACTTAAGAGACACTATCAGTTCTGGATTGCAATCCTTGCACTTCACAAAATCGGTGCGGTTGCAATACCTGCATCAAATCTTCTTCAGGAGCACGATTATTCCTACCGCTATGATGCGGCAGGGGTTGATGCCATACTTTGCAGTGCGGACGGCGATATTGCTCATCAGGCAGAGCTGGGTGCAAAGAATGCAGAAAAATTAAAGCACAAGATTATAGTCGGCGGAAACCGTGACGGCTGGCGTAACTTCGACGAGGAATACAAGGCATTTGACGATGTGTACGAGAGAAAGGACGATTCACCCTGCGGTGACGACGATATGCTCATGTACTTTACATCAGGTACAACAGGCAATCCCAAGATGGCACTTCACAGCTATAAGTATCCTCTCGGTCACTTCCATACAGCTAACTACTGGCATTGTGTAGATCCCGATGGACTTCACTTCACAATATCGGATACAGGCTGGGCAAAGGCGGCGTGGGGCAAGATTTACGGTCAATGGCTTTGTGAAGCAGGACTTTTCGTATACGACTTTGACAAGTTTGATGCAGCAGATATTCTTCCGCTTTTTGCCGAGTATAAGATTACAACCTTCTGTGCACCGCCCACAATGTACAGAATGCTTATCAAGGAAGATATATCAAAGTACGATATGTCTTCTGTACAGCATGCAAATACAGCAGGCGAGGCACTTAACCTCGAGGTATATAAGCAGATAAAGAAACTTACGGGACTTAAGATTATGGAGGGCTTCGGTCAGACCGAGACCACCTGCCTTATAGGTAACCTTTTTGGCAGAGAGTATAAGCTCGGAGCTATGGGAAAACCCGTACCGCTTTATGATGTTGATATAGTAGACCCCCAGGGCAACAGCGTACCCGTGGGCGAAAACGGCGAGATTGTTATAAGAACAGACAAAAAGGTTCCCTGCGGACTCTTCAAGGGATATTACAATGACGAAGAGAAAACAAGGGAAGTATGGCATGACGGTCTCTATCATACAGGGGATGTTGCATACAAGGATGAAGACGGATTCTACTTCTATGTAGGCAGAATAGACGATGTTATCAAGTCATCGGGCTACCGCATAGGACCCTTTGAGATAGAGAGTGTTATTATGGAGCTTCCGTATGTATTGGAGTGCGGAGTTTCTGCGGCACCCGACGAAATCAGGGGACAGGTTGTTAAGGCAAGCATAGTTCTTACCAAGGGTACAGTACCCAGCGAAGAGCTTAAGAAAGAAATCCAGATGTATGTAAAAGAGCATACCGCTCCCTACAAATATCCCAGAATTGTAGAATTCAAGGAAAGCCTGCCCAAGACAACAAGCGGAAAGATAATAAGAGCAAAGTTATAAGAGGGTGAACACATGGTACTTGCAGTTGATATAGGAAACACAAATATAGTAATAGGCGGATTTGTCGGAGACAGCATAGAGTTTGTCGCAAGGATTGCCACATCCCAGGGCAAGACGGAGGATGAATACGCAAGCAAAATCAAAAGCGTACTCGCAATACACAATGTCAACCGCTCGGAGATAAGGGGAGCGATTGTAGCATCTGTTGTTCCGCCCCTTAATTCCGTAATGTGCAAGGCGATAAAATTCATATACGGAGTTGAGCCTATCCTTGTAGGACCGGGCATAAAGACGGGTATCAAGATACAGTGTGATTCCCCCTCGAGCGTGGGAGCAGACCTTATATGTGCATGCGTTGCCGTACATCATATTTACGGAAGTCCGTCGCTTGTTATAGACATGGGCACAGCTACAAAGATTTTGTACATGAACAGAGACGGTGCTTTTGTCGGTGCGTCCATTATTCCCGGTGTCGCAATAGGCCTCAAGGCACTCTCTTCGGGAACGGCACAGCTTCCGCAAATAAGTCTTGACTCATGCAAATCGGTAATTGGCAAGAATACTGTGGATTGTATGCGCTCGGGTGTTGTATTCGGAAACGCCTGCCTTATAGACGGTATGATAGACCGCTTCTGCGAGGAGACGGGCGAGGAAATGAAGGTGTATGCAACGGGCGGACACAGCGAAAAAATCATCCCCTATTGCAAGCATGATATTACTGTAGACCGCGACCTCGTTCTTAAGGGACTTAATATACTTTATAAGAAAAATTGCAATTAGCAATTCCCAAGGAATTGTTATAATAAAATGCGTTGTATCGGCATTGCCGAACGACAGCAAGGAGGAATTTTTAATGGAAACAGGTAAGAGAAGAATGTCAACCGAGACCCTCGTACTCGGAGCGGTATTTACCGCTTTGGTAGCGGTGCTTCAGTATATGGGAGCATTTGTAAGGTTCGGACCTTTCTCGATTTCGCTTGTGCTCATGCCCGTTGTTATCGGTGCGGCACTCTGCGGAAGAGGTCTGGGTGCATGGCTTGGATTGGTATTCGGCGTAATCGTACTCCTCACGGGAGATGCGGCACCGTTTATGGCGGTAAACCCCCTCGGCACAGTTATAACGGTTCTGGCAAAGGGTACAGCCTGTGGCTTTTGTGCGGCAGTAGCATATTCCCTTTTGCAAAGGTACAATGAAGCTGCGGCGGTTGCGTTGGCGGCTGTTGTATGCCCCGTAATTAACACAGGTATATTTCTTATAGGATGCCTGGTGTTCTTTATGGATACAATAAGTGCATGGGCTATGGAAGCGGGTCTTGGAGGCTCGGTTGCACATTATATGATTTTCGGCCTTGTCGGAATTAACTTTATTATAGAGCTGGGTGTCAACCTTGTGCTCTGTCCTGTAATAGTTCGTCTTATCCGCATAAGGAAGAGAAATTAGTCAAAAGTAGTTGACAAAACATATTTTATTATATATAATGAATATAGAAGAAGGCAGTCCGTTGAACGGCTCGCCAATATTATGAACTTAAAAGTTAGTCGCAAACATTGGGAGTGTGGGCGACTAACTTGCTTTTATATCGAAAACTATCAAAAAGATAATTGTAAAAACCAATATTCTCCATAATATTTTTCCCATAAAGCAATCCCCCCCTTCCATTATGTAATGGGGTTTGGGGCGAGCCGTCCACGGAATGTTCATTCCAGAACTGCCTGTCAGATTTCTCCGACAAAGTCATTATACAACATATTTCGTATTATTTCAACATATTTTTATAAAAGCAAAAAGACATTTTTGGTTGACAACCTCTTGTCAAAAGGTCTATAATGTCATGTGAGGTGTTTTTATGATATTACAGAATTTACACACACATTCAACATATTGTGACGGATTGAACACCATAGAAGAATTGGTAGAGACAGCTATACAAAAAGGCTTTTCATCCATAGGTTTTTCCAGCCATTCATATATGTCCTTTGACGCCAAGCTCGGACTTAATCCCGATGATGAGGAAAGCTATTTTGCCGATATACGAAATCAGGCAGAAAAGCACAGGGGAGAGATAGATGTATATGCAGGTCTGGAATTTGAGCTATATTCCGACAGCAAAATAAGTGACGGCTTTGATTATGTAATAGGCTCCTGCCATTATGTAGAAAAGGACGGAGAGCTTATTATATTTGACAGAGGTGTGGATGCGGTAAGAAATATCATAGATACCTATTTTGACGGCAGAGGAATGGACTTTGCAAAATATTATTACAGAAACACCCTCACAAAGCTCATAGATGTCTATGATTTCGATATTATCGGGCACTTTGATATTATAACAAAGCATATAGAAACAGAAAAGTTTTTTGACATAGACAGTAAGGAATACAGAGATTATGCACTTTCTGCTCTATATGACCTTTCGGGCAAGTTCAAAATTTTTGAAGTAAACACAGGTGCAATAGCCCGTTCAGGAAGAACAAATCCGTACCCTCAGGATTTTATACTGAGGGAGATGAAAAAGCTCGGTTGCTCTGTTGTAGTAACATCGGACTGCCATAGAAGAGAGTATATGGATGTTTACTATAAGGAAGCATTCAAGCTGATTAAGGAATGTGGGTTTAAGGAAATTATGATATTTAACGGAAGGGAATTTGAACCCTGTCCCGTAGAATAATTTTAAGATGGCAATTTTGACAAAATAATTTTTTACAGCAAGGATGATAGGAATGAACAGTTTTGGAAATGACAGCATATTTGCTTTTCTTGTGATTATGGTGGTTCTTTACAGCGTGGGAATTATCATATATCTGGCAACGGAGAAGTTTCGGGCGCAGACAAGATATATAAAGCTCGAAATTAAGAGAAACACAGGTGAAAAACAATTATACTGGGAGGAAGAACTAAAAAGACACAGATTACGGTCACTGCCCGTAATCGGAAAATGGCTTGAAAGAAAGCTGTTTAAAAATATAAAAAATTAAAGAGAAAGCCACTCGTCATTGTGTTGCAACAAAGACGAGTGGTTTTTATAATAATGTCTTTAGACAGTTGAGTACGCAAAGCGTACTAAACAAAAATCCACCCGCTATGCGGGTGGGTAGCAAATGGTTATACCAAAGAACTCACCTTTCTGTTACAATAAAGTTGTTCAGGCTTATTGTAAATAAGGATAAAGAAAGGTGAGTTAAATGGCAAATAAGAATAATAGTTTATCAAGTACAACATGGATATGCAAGTACCACATAGTATTTATTGAACCATATTCTTTAAGATAATTCAAGAACCCAATTTGACACTAAGCAGTATTGACCTTTTAGGTATAAAGTGGTAAAATAAACATAATATTTATTTAATATGATTTACATGAGGTGAATCAAAATGAAAATTATAATTGTAGGACTGGGCAAAATAGGTCACAAGCTTGCAGAGCTTCTCAGCACAGAGGAAAATCATGAGGTTACTGCCGTAGACATCTGCGGGGAGACCATAAGGGCGGTTGCCAACGAGTACGACATCATGGGAATAGTGGGAAGCGGTATGAATGTAGAGGTGCTTGAGGAAGCTGGGGTTAAAGAAGCAGACCTTCTCATAGCATGTACGGGCAGTGACGAGACCAATCTGCTTACCTGTCTTATTGCCAAAAAATCCGGAAATCTTGAGACAATATCCAGAGTACGCAAGCCTGAGCTAAGCAGAGAGCTTAGTCTGATAAAGGACGATTTGGGTCTTGCCCTGCTCATAAATTCACAAAGAGCAGCCGCAAGAGAAATCGCAAGGGTGCTGAGATTTCCGTCAGCTATACAGATAGACACCTTCTCAAAGGGCAGGGTGGAAATACTCAAGTTCCGCATACAGCAGGGTTCTCCGATTTGCGATATTCTAGTTGCAGACATTGTACCAAAGCTTAATTGCGACATCCTCATATGCGGAGTTGAGCGAGGCGAGGAAACATATATCCCCGGCGGTAATTTCTGCCTCAGGGCAGGGGATTTGGTGAGCTTTGTTGCAACGCCTGCCAATGCAACGGACTTCTTCCGCAGGATAGGTATCAAGACAAACAGCGTAAAGGATACCCTTATAATCGGCGGAGGAGACATTTCGTATTACCTTGCAACCATTCTTATACAGGCGGGAATTAAGGTAAAAATTATAGAAAAGGATTCCGCAAGGTGCGAGGAGCTTTCGCTTCTTCTTCCCAAGGCGGATATAATAAACGCTGACGGCACCGATACAGACCTTCTGGATGAGGAAGGTATATCAAGATACGAATCGGTGGTTTCGCTCACCAATATAGACGAAGAAAATATAATGCTGTCGCTCTATGCCGCAACCAAAACAAGCGGAAAGCGTGTAACCAAGATTAAGCGTGCAGGATATGACAATGTAATAGGCGGACTCGGACTTGATTCCATTATCAATCCAAATACCGTTGCCGCAGAGAACATTGTCCGCTTTGTGCGTGCCAAGGAAAACAGCCTTGGCGGAAGCATGGAGACCATGCATCTTATACTCGATGACAAGGCGGAGGCATTGGAATTCCGTGTAAAAGAGGGGAACCCCATATCCAACAAGACTCTTCTGGAGCTTCCCTTAAGAGAAAATGTCCTCATTGCATCAATAATGCGAGGGGGCAAGATTATCACTCCCCGAGGAAAAGACAGTATACTTCCGGGGGATTCTGTTATCGTTGTTACAACAAGACACGGTGTCAAGGACATCAAGGAGTTTTTGAAGTAGGTGTAAAACATGAATTTGAAGATGGTTACCCATACACTCGGCAGAGTAATATGCTTTGAGGCAATATGTATGCTCTTGTCTCTTATATGCTCTGTCCTTACAAGAGACGGAATATATCATGTGTTTCTTATATCAATCGGTATTTGCCTTGCTTTTGGAATACCTATGTCTCTTGTTAGACCAAAGGAAAAGAAGTTTTATGCCAGAGACGGCTTTGTGGCGGTTGCACTGAGCTGGATTTTTCTGAGCTTTCTCGGTGCGGTTCCGTTTGCCGTTTCGGGATATATACCCAATTTTATCGATGCACTTTTTGAAACCGCATCGGGCTTTACGACAACAGGTGCATCAATACTTACCGATGTTGAACTGCTTCCTAAATCTCTTCTGTTCTGGCGAAGCTTTACACACTGGATAGGCGGAATGGGAGTTATAGTCTTTATTGTTGCTCTTCTTCCACTTTCGGGCGGAAGCAATATGCACCTGGTCAGGGCAGAAAGCCCCGGCCCGACTGTAGGTAAGCTCGTTCCGAGGGTCAAGACAACTGCAAAAATCCTCTATGGAATATATCTTTTTATGACAATTGTTGAGGCAATACTGCTTCTTCTTGGAGGAATGAGTCTTTTTGAGTCTCTTACCGTTGCATTCGGTACTGCAGGTACGGGTGGCTTTGCTGTACTTAACAGTAGTATAGGAAGCTACTCTCCCTACATTCAGTGGATAGTTACGGCTTTTATGATAATGTTTGGAGTCAATTTCTCGGTATATTATCTTGTTCTTATAAGGAAGCCTAAGTTGGCATTTCGGTCAGGAGAGTTTTTGGCGTATATAGGAATTATCGCATCGTCAATTCTCCTTATAACCATAAACTGCCGCGCCCTTTTTGCAAACACGGGCGAGACCTTAAGGCACAGTGCCTTTCAGGTAGCATCCATTATGACGACAACGGGTTTTTCGACAACTGACTTTGATTTGTGGCCGTCTTTTTCTAAGACTATTCTTGTGGTTCTTATGTTTATCGGAGCGTCCGCAGGAAGTACGGGAGGCGGTATCAAGGTTTCGAGAATTATTATACTTGCAAAAAGCGTAATTAAGGAAATAAGGATTTCCGCACATCCCAAAAGAACGCAAAAAATCACTATGGACGGCAGGGGAGTTGAGCACGAGACGGTAAGAGGGGTCAATGTTTTCCTTGTATCATACCTTGCTATATTTGCGTTTTCGCTTCTTCTCATAAGTCTTGATAATATGGACTTTACAACCAATTTTGCAGCTGTTACCGCAACAATCAACAATATTGGTCCGGGTCTTGGCAGTGTGGGTCCTACGGGTAATTTTTCGGGATTTTCATCTCTTTCCAAACTTGTGTTTATCTTCGACATGCTTGCAGGAAGACTTGAGATATTTCCGCTATTGGTTCTCTTTTCGCCTTACGCGTGGAAAAAGTAAAGATATTCTTTTTATGTGAAGTGAATTTTTAATAAAAATTGTTGAAGTAGCAAAAAATATGTTGTATAATATACTGGTCGGAGAAATCTGACATAAAGGTAAGACTGAAAACAGTGTATAAGCTGGACGGTTATGCCACCTTCCAAAAGGAGGTGGTTGCTATGATTAAATACATATTAAGAATTATATTTTTGATTTTTGTGTTTTTGATAGCATTTACTTTAAAAGTAAAATAACGCCAGCCGGTCAAAGCTATGGCGTTATTTTATTACGCTAATAACTTGGCATAACCGTTTGAGGTCTTGCCTTTCTCTATAATCATTATAAATAATAAATTATGCTTTGTCAACTACTTTTGAAAATTTTAAGCAAAAATTCTTGACAGAAAGCCCAAGATGTGCTATAGTATTTATCAAACGCAGTGAAGCGGAATAGTATGCAGAGTATATCTGCCCCAGAGAGAGATGTCGGTCGGTGCGAGACATTGGGGAGTGTCTGCAGAACTCACCGCAGAGCGGCTGTCCTGAAAATCAGTAGGGACTGACGGGAACTCCCGTTACAGAGTTAAGATGTGTCTGCATCCAAAGTGCATCCGTTAGGGATGAAGAAGAGTGGTACCGCGGAAGATGGTTTTATACGCTTTCGTCTCTTTGTTTCTCAAGGAGATGCAAGCGTTTTTTTATTGATTGATAAAAATGCTTGCGATATTTTAGAAGAAAGAAGGGTTTTTATGAAAAAAATCAATATCTCAGACATTACCTTAAAGGAGCTCTCGATGGACAGAGAGGTATCGTTGCTATTCCGCGAAAAGACTGCAATTGCCAATTGCAGTGCATCAATAGGCGTTGATGCTATAGAGCTTGCACCCATAAAGAGCCTTAGAGAGGATACAATAATATATAAGACAGTTTCAGCTAATATAAAGGATACTGTTGTTGCCATTCCTGTAGGATTTAGTGAGGAAGAGGCTGAAAATGCATGGGAGTGCATAAAGGATGCGGCAAAGCCCAGACTTCAGGTAGAGGTTCCTGCATCAACGGTGCAGATGGAATATAATTATCATATGAAAGCAGACAAAATGCTTTCTAAAATCAAAGAGCTTACAACTAAGGCACGCTCTCTTTGTGAGGATGTTGAGTTTGTTGCTCTCGATGCAACAAGAGCCGACAGAGACTTCCTCATAAATGCGGCAAAAGAGGCGGTTTCGTGCGGAGCATCCGTTGTTACAATATGCGACGATGCGGGAATTTCGCTTCCCGATGAGATTGCATCTCTTACAAAGGCTGTTTCGGACAGCATAGATGCAGATGTATATGTCAAGGTTTCCGACCGCATAGGAATGGCTGTTGCAAATGCAATTTCTGCTGTATCTGCAGGTGCAAAGGGATTAAAGTGCACAATGGCAGGCAAGGATACACTTTCTGTAGGTGAGCTTTCCGATGCGATTTCTGCAAGGGGCGACTCTCTTGGATGTGAGCTTACCCTTAAAAATACAAAAATACACGCGAGCATAGACGATTTGCTCTCTTCCATAAATCATACCCATTACGAAAGCATGGCAGAAGTAAGCGAAAAGAAGAAAATTCTTCTCGACGAGGACAGTACGATTTCTCAGGTTGCACAGTCAGCAGGGGTGCTTGGATACGACCTTTCCGATGAGGATGTGGGAAATGTCTTTAGGGCACTTGGCCGTGTATGCGAAAAGAAGGGTGCAGTAGGTGCCAAGGAATTTGAGGCTCTTATTGCAAGCTATGCAATGCAGGCACCGTCCACATATCATCTGGAAAGCTATACCACAAACTGCACCAACCTTGCAAGCTCTATGTCACAGGTTACATTAAGGTGCGGTGATGAGGTGCTTTGCGGTGTTAGTACGGGAGACGGTCCGATAGATTCTGCATTCCGTGCGATTGAGCAGAGCATAGGACACCACTATGAGCTTGATGACTTTCAGGTTCAGGCGGTAACCGAGGGCAAGGAGGCTCTTGGTTCTGCACTTGTGAGACTTCGCAACGGCGGTAAGCTCTATTCGGGCAACGGTATATCCACCGACATTGTTGCGGCAAGTATAAGAGCATATATCAACGCCCTCAACAAGATAGTTTTTGAGGAGGCATGACAATGAAAATTGTTTTTTCCACAAAGAATGTAAACAGAGCTTCGTTTCTTGATATGTGCCGTTACGCATATGACTACGGCTATGCAGGCTTTGAAATATACGATGCCGTTAAGGAAAGAAAACAGCATCACGACAGTATCTTAAGAGGTGACAGGGTATCCGATGCCAAGCGTAAGCTCGTCAACCGCTCTCTGAGTGTTTCTGCACTTACATACCCCGTGTCTCTTTGCGAGGCAAAGGCAGAAGAGCTTCTTCGCTATGTGGATATGGCAAGGGGTGCAGGGATAGAGAACATCATAGTCCGCATGGACTGTGAGATGCCGTTCGAGGAGCTTTCCGAGGTGCTTTCCCCCGCTATTTCAAGGGCGGAAAAATCAGATGTCCGCATACTTCTGGAAACCGTGGGATATCTTGCAGATACCCGGAAGGCTATAGAGGTCATTAACTTCTTGTCTTCTGCATCAGTCGGAGCTGCATGGAATGTCCGTGCAACATATTTCGATGCTCACGAAAGTGCCGAGACAACAATAAAGAGCCTCGGTGCATATATCAAATATGTCCGCCTCGGTGACAAAAAGGACGGCAAAACCGTTCTCATAGGCGAGGGCGAGCTTCCTGTAAACTCATTTATAAACGCCCTCACATCACTCAATTTTGACGGATATATCTGCGCACAATGGAATGAAGAAATCAACGATGCAGATATCGTGCTTACTCACTTTGCAAACTATGTTTCTTCGCTTGGCAGACAAAAGAAGGACTATGACCGTGCTTTCTACAACCGCTCGGGCACAGGAACCTTTGTGTGGCCCAAGTATGAGATAATAGATGCCACCTTCTCGGATGTGCTTGACACCATGGTTAAGCACTATCCTGACCAGTGGGCATTCAAATATACAACTCTTGATTATACAAGAACCTATACCCAGTTTCGCAGAGATGTGGACGAATGTGCGGCAGCACTCATATCTCTGGGTGTAAAGGCAGGAGACCATGTTGCAGTATGGGCAACAAATGTTCCTGCATGGTTTATCACATTCTGGGCAACCACAAAAATCGGTGCGGTACTTGTAACGGTAAACACCGCATACAAGATCCATGAGATAGAATATCTCTTAAAGCAGTCCGACACGCATACTCTTGTAATGATAGAGGAATGTAAGGATATAAATTATAAGGAAATCATAGAGGAGCTTTGCCCTGAGCTTGAGAGCTTAAATCCCGGTGAGCCGATATATTCAAAAAAACTTCCGTTTTTGCGCAATGTCGTAACTGTGGGATTTTCCATGCAGGGCTGTCTCACATGGGAGCAGATGCTATCCCGCTCTTCACTCGTTCCGCATGAGGAAGTAAGACGCCGTGCATCTCTTGTTAAGCCCGATGATGTGTGCAATATGCAGTATACCTCGGGAACAACAGGCTTCCCCAAGGGTGTAATGCTCACCCACCGCAATATTGTCAATAACGGTAAGACCATAGGCGACAGAATGGATTTGTCTACGGCTGACCGCATGATGATACAGGTTCCCATGTTCCATTGCTTTGGAATGGTGCTTTCCATGACATCAATGATGACCCACGGCGGTACGCTGTCACCGATGCCGTACTTCTCGCCAAAGTCATCTCTTGCGTGCATCAACGATGAACATATTACCTGCTTTAACGGAGTGCCTACAATGTTTATTGCACTCTTTAACCATCCTGATTTTGCAAAGACCGACTTTTCATACATGCGTACGGGCATAATGGCAGGAGCCAACTGCCCTGCAGACCTTATGCGCCGCGCCGCAGACGAAATGAATATGAAAGAAATCATTTCTGTTTACGGACAGACCGAGGCATCGCCCGGCTGTACAATGGGCGAGGTCAACGAGGACATAGACCACAGAGTAGAAACTGTAGGAAGTCCTTTCCCGAATGTAGAATGTAAGGTCATCGACCCCGAAACGGGCGAGGAGCTTCCCGACGGCGAAAGCGGAGAGTTCGTTGCAAGGGGCTTTAATGTAATGAAAGGCTATTACAAGATGCCTGAGGCTACTGCCCAGACCATAGATGCGGACGGCTGGCTTCACTCGGGAGATATATGCTGCCGTACCCCCGACGGTTACTTCAAGGTAACAGGCAGACTCAAGGATATGATTATTAGGGGCGGCGAAAACCTCTATCCGAGAGAAATAGAGGAATTTTACCTGACCAATCCCAAGGTAAGAGATGTGCAGATAGTAGGTGTTCCTGACGAAAGATACGGCGAGGAATGCTGTGCATGGATTATACTTCATAAGGGAGAGACTGCGGACGAAAACGAAATGAAGGAATTTGGAAATGCATCCATAGCAAGACACAAGGTTCCAAGATACTTCCTCTTTGTGGACGAATTCCCGATGAATGCGGCAGGCAAAATCCTCAAGTACAAAATGAGAGACATGTCCAAGGAAATGCTTGGACTTGAATAAAAAATGGACATAAACGGAAAATCCGCCTTTTTGGCGGATTTTCTTGAAGTGTGCAGCAACACTTTTATACCACAAAATCATAATATAGTCAATTATTTTATTTGGCAGATTGTAAAGGATTTCTCAGGTGATGTTTGGAACGACTGAAGACAGGTACACGATGTGCCACACCAGAGGATATTCAATCGTTGCTAAGTGCGTATTTCAAGAACAGCTACCTGAAATCTTCACAAAAAACGAAGCCGCGCTGACAAGCTCACTCAGAGCTTGGCATCGCTAAAATTACCGAAACCGCAGCGGGAATTGATTTTCGGTAATTTTGCTCCGTTTTTTTGCTTGATTTCAGGCATCTGTTTTAACTTGAAATCCGCAAGACGCAAC
>JAZSFO010000007.1:0-22133 GCA_045532255.1 Clostridia bacterium
AATGCAATGGTAGGCAAATAATATATAAAATCAGGATATTATAAACTTATATTTAGTGTGACAGGACTCGTAGAATTCTGTCACACTAATGTTGTAGAGGTATATTTATATGTTTTTAGAAGTTTCTCTCAATCTTCTTGAGGGTTTTTTGGTTACTCTCAGGATATTTATACTAACACTTGCGTTTTCTTTGCCTCTGGGTCTTATAATAAGCTTCGGGTCTATGAGCAAATTCTCTCCGCTCAAATATTTAATCAAGGGATTTGTATGGATTATAAGAGGCACACCCCTTATGCTTCAGCTCATTGTTGTTTTTTACGGACCCGGTCTTGTGGGAACATGGGCATCAAAGGAAATTGCAATGGGTGCATCGGGATTTTTTATTGAGTGGCTTTCCACCTGGAAGGTGTTCGACAGATTTTTTGCGGTGCTTCTTGCCTTTGTTATCAATTACTCCTGCTATTTCTCGGAGATATACAGAGGCGGTATTGAGTCTATCAATAGGGGTCAGTACGAAGCAGGACAGGTTCTTGGCATGACGGGAAGCCAGATTTTCTTTAAGGTAATTTTGCTTCAGGTTATCAAGAGAATTGTACCCCCCATGAGCAACGAGATTATAACTCTTGTAAAGGATACTTCACTTGCAAGAATTGTTATGGTTTACGAAATCATATGGAATGCACAGAAGTTTACCAAGTCAGACGGTCTACTCTGGCCTCTGTTCTATACAGCCGCATACTATCTGCTGTTCTGCGGACTTCTTACATTGCTGTTCGGATACATAGAAAAGAAAATGAGTTATTTCAGGAGTTAATGTTATGCCTATATTACAAGTATCAAATCTTAAAAAAAGTTTTGACAAGGTAAGTGTCTTAAAGGGAATAGACTTCTCTTTGGAAAAGGGAGAGGTGCTGTCAATTATAGGCTCATCGGGAAGCGGTAAGACCACACTTCTCCGCTGTCTCAACTTCTTGGAGTTTGCCGACGAGGGCACTATAACCGTAGATGGCAAAACCATATACGAGGGCGGAAAAGGCAGGGCGATGAGCGACAAGGAGATAAGGGAATTAAGACTTAACTTCGGTCTGGTGTTCCAGTCGTGTAATCTCTTTCCTCAGTACAGTGTGCTAAAGAACATTACCCTTGCACCGACACTGCTTAAGTTTGACACAGAAGAAAATATAATTAGGAATGCAAAGAGACTCATAGAGAGAGTCGGACTTACCGAAAAGGCAGACAGCTATCCCTGTGAGCTTTCGGGCGGTCAGCAACAGAGAGTTGCAATTGCAAGAGCTCTCGCACTAAATCCCCATATCCTTTGCTTTGACGAACCTACAAGTGCACTTGACCCCGAGCTTACGGGAGAGGTGCTTAAGGTTATAAAGGGTCTCAAGGGTGAGGACAGCACAATGATAGTTGTAACTCACGAGATGGAGTTTGCAAGAAATGTTTCGGACAAGGTTATGTTCATGGCAGACGGTGTTGTCTGCGAGATGGGAACACCCGAGGAGATTTTTGAAAATCCTAAATCCGAAAGGACAAAAATGTTCTTGCAAAAGACCTTTGAGAATATATAATAAATATATATAGGAGGTTTTATGATGAAGGTTATTTTAGTAAACGGAAGTCCCCATGAGAAGGGCTGTACCTTTACTGCACTAAGTGAAATTGCAAAGGTACTAAGTGGTGAGGGAATAAATACCGAGATTTTCAGCCTTGCAGGAAGTGACATTTCTTCGTGCCGTGCATGCAGGGCATGTGCAAAGCTCGGAAGATGCGTCATAGACGATAAGGTAAATGAGTTTACCGCACTTGCCAAGGAGGCGGACGGATTTGTATTTGGCTCACCTGTACATTTTGCCGCGGCATCGGGACTTGTAAAGTCGTTTCTTGACAGAGCTTTTTATTCTGCAAAAGGTGTATTTGCCTTTAAGCCTGCGGCGTGCATAGTATCTGCAAGAAGAGCAGGAACAACCGCCGCACTAGATGAGCTTAACAAATATCCCCTTATTGCACAGATGCCCCTCGTAGGCTCTAAATATTGGAATATGGTTCACGGCAACCTCGCAGAAGAAGTAGGCGAGGATGGCGAGGGTATGCAGACAATGCGTGCTCTGGCTCGTAATATGGCTTGGATGCTTAAACTTAAGGAAGCGGGAGAAAAGGCAGGAATTACTCCTCCCGAGCAGGAAGAGGCTGTAAGAACGAATTTTGTAAGATGATATGATTGTTTATATAACAAAAGGCTGAACGAATGATTTGTTCAGCCTTTTGTTATATAAGGTTTTTTATTTTACTCTTTGTCCTTCTTGGAAGAGAGGATAAGGTTTGTTATTATACCGAGAATAAGTGCACAAGCAATTGATGTAAGTGTAACCTTGCCGAATGTAAGTGAGAGACCGCCGATACCTGCGATAAGAATTACGCTGACTACAAAGAGATTTTTGTTGTCATCAAGGTCGAGGTTCTTGAACATTCTGAGACCGCTTACTGCGATAAATCCGTAGAGTGCCATGCAAACACCGCCCATTACGCAAGAGGGGATGGAGTTAACAAAAGCTATAAACGGAGATATAAAGGAGATGATTATAGCACCGATAGCTGCGGTAATAATTGTGCGAACGGAAGCATTCTTTGTTATAGCTACACAGCCAACGGATTCGCCGTATGTTGTGTTGGGGCATCCGCCGAAGATTGCACCTGCCATGGAGCCAACACCGTCACCGAGAAGTGTTCTGTGAAGACCTGGTTCCTTTAACAAGTCCTTTTCTATAATAGAGGATATATTCTTGTGGTCTGCAATATGCTCTGCAAATACAACAAATGCAACAGGTACATATGCTACTGCAAGAGATGCAATATATGCACCGTTTATATCCTTGAATCCGCCGATAGCTTCTCCAATTGTGAATTTGGGAAGGGATATGAATGTGCTCAGTGTAACACCGTCCTTAACAAGATCTGTAAAGGGGGAGAGGTTGAGGATCTGAATTGCTGCAACATCTGTTGCCTTTCCGATAAGTGTGAGTATGAGTGCTACAATATATCCTGCGAGGATACCGATTATAAAGGGAATAAGTCTTGCCATCTTCTTGCCGAATGTGGAGCAAGCCATTGTGGTAAAGAGTGTTACAAGACCGCATATAAGGCATGCAAAGGGAGCTGCAAGCTGTATGCCGTCTGCATTTGCAATATTGCCCTTTAAGATATCGCCTACAGCGTTACCTGCAAGAGAAAGACCGATAATTGCAACAGTAGGTCCTATAACAACGGGGGGCATGAGCTTGTCTATCCATTTAACACCTGCAAATTTAACAACAAGTGCAATAACCACATAAACAAGACCTGCAAAAACCGCACCGATTATAAGTCCGAGATAACCCAGACTCATTGATGCAGCACCTGCAAAAGCGGCAATCATAGATGCAATAAAAGCAAAGGAAGAACCTAAAAATACGGGGCTTTTCATCTTGGTAAAAAGAACATATATAAGTGTTCCTGCACCTGCACCAAACAGTGCTGCTGCCGAGCTCATGTTGCTTCCTGTTGCACCGTTGATAATAACGGGAACAACGAGTGTTGCAGCCATAATAGCGAGAAGCTGCTGAATTGCAAAGATAACAAGCTGTCCGAACTTAGGTTTGTCATCTACATTGTAGATGAGTTTCATACAAATCATCTCCTTAATTTTTTTGGTATTATTCTTAAATACCCACATCGTCAAAATTATAGCATTTCTTATATGCTTTGTAAAGTAATATTGTCTATTTTTGTCGAAAGGGTACAAAAATCCAAGGTATAATTTTCCATGCAGAAAATGTGAACTTATATTTAATAAAGTGTTGCTGTTTGTTTAATTTTGGAATGAACGCATTGACAACAAAATAATAAAGAGATATAATTGTAAAAAAACAAATGGGAGATGCTTATTTTGGGAGGCTTTTTTTATAGATTAAGTCAAAGATATATGGCTTTTATGCAGGGAAGATACGGAAACGATGAACTTAATGTTTTTCTTCTTATTGCATCGGTTGTTCTGATGCTTTTGTCAAGGAGCATTTTTTTGTGGTTTTTGTATCCTGTAGCACTTTTTATGATTATTTTTTGTCTTGTAAGAACATATTCCCGCAATATTTCCAAGAGATATAATGAAAGACAATGGTTTTTAAGAAAGGAAAACAGCTTTATGTCATGGTACAGAATAAAGCTCGATGCATGGAACAACAGAAGAACCCACAGATATTTCCGTTGCAAAAAGTGCAGGGCAAGCATAAGAGTTCCAAAAGGCGTGGGCAAGATAGAGATTACATGCCCGAAATGCAGAAATAAATTTATAAAAAAAGCGTAAATAAAATTGAAAGTTAAAAATGGAAAATTAAAGAATGGATTGCATTCGCCATGAGGGGAAGGCAATCCATTCTTTATTCTTTAATAATTTTTATACTTCTTTCAAGTATTCCGTTCATATGAGCTATAGCCGTGCCATAGTTTGTAATCGGCACATTCTGCTCATTTGCAAGACTTACTCTGCTTTTCATTTCCATATCATTGAGCATACAGCCTCCGCAATGTATAACGAGGGAAATACCTTCAAGATTTTTCTTGAATTCCCCTCCCGATGTAAACTCAAACTGTACATCCCTGCCTGTATACTTTCTTATTAGATTAGGGAGCTTTACAGTTCCTATATCGTTGCATTGTCTGTGATGCGTACAGCCCTCGGATATAAGAATTCTGTCTCCGTCCTTTATTTTATCAAGGATATATGCACCGTTTAATGCACTTGTAAGAAGTCCCTTAATCCTTGCCATCAGTATAGAAAATGATGTAAGGTTTATGCTTTCGGGAACAATCTCAGAAACCTTACCGAAAACCTGACTGTCAGTTACTACGAGCTTTGGCTTATATACCGAAAGTGCTTTCTCAAGCTCATCAATCTGACATGCTATTGCAACACCGCCCGCATCAAGTACATCTCTTATCGCCTGTTGCTGTGGGAGGATAAGTCTGCCCTTTGGTGCGGACTCGTCAATGGGTATTACAAAGATTACAGTATCGCCTTTTGAAATGAAGTCTGCAACCATTTTCATTTTGTTTTCTTGGGGCTTAAGTTTTGCTATGCATTCCTTGAGCCTTTCTATATTAAGACCCGTCCTTGCACTTACATACAGCTTGGCATCAGTATTTTTGACAAGGTCAGCTTTGTTGTATACCTCAAGATAGGGGATATTCTTTTTATTAAACTGCTCTATTAGCTCATTTTCGTATTCGCCGATTCCCTCGCGGGCATCAATTACGAGAACTGCAATATGCGTTCTGCTGAGCTGTTCTATTGTCTTTTGTATTCTTAAATCTCCAAGCTCGCCTGTGTCGTCAATTCCTGCTGTGTCGGTTATTACAACAGGTCCGAGCGGAAGAAGCTCCATAGCCTTTGATACGGGGTCTGTTGTTGTTCCCGCTATGTCGGACACAACAGCTAAGTTTTGCCCTGTGACTGCATTTACAAGGCTGGATTTGCCTGCATTTCTTCTGCCGAAAAATGATACATGTGTTCTCGCAGATGAAGGCACTTCGTTAAGTCCCAATATAATTACCTCCTAATACGGAATAATTTATTCTAACATTCTTTTTAATTGGTGTCAACCGATATTTTATCTTGACTTTTTCGCTCATTTTTTGTACAATAAATTATGTATGAGTAAATTATGAAATGACTTTATGGAGGGACACATAATGCTTACCAAGGCACCCAAGGGCACCTCGGATATTCTGCCCGAAATTTCTTATAAATGGCAGTACGCCGAAAATGTTATAAAAAAGCTTTGCGCCGACTTCGGTGTAAAGGAGATAAGAACACCTGTTTTTGAACATACCGAGCTTTTTTCAAGAGGTGTGGGAGATACCACAGATGTTGTAGAAAAGGAAATGTACACCTTTGATGACAAGGGAGGCAGAAGCATCACCCTGAGACCTGAGGGTACGGCAGGTGCTGCAAGAAGCTTTATAGAAAACGGACTTTTTAATAACCCCCAGCCTACAAAGCTCTACTATCAGATAAGCTGTTACAGATACGAAAAGCCTCAGGCAGGCAGAATGAGAGAGTTCCATCAGTTCGGGGTTGAGTACTTTGGCACACAGCACTACACAGCTGATGCAGAGATTATAGAGCTTGCGCTTATGCTTTTTGAAAGACTGGGACTTAAAGACCTTTCGCTGCGTATCAACAGCATAGGCTGTCCCAAGTGCCGAAAGGCGTATAATGACAAGCTCAAGGAATTCTTAAAGGACAATTACGACAGCCTTTGCGATACCTGTAAGGGCAGATATGAACGCAATCCCATGAGAATTATAGATTGCAAGTCCTCTGTGTGCAAGGATATCATAGAGGGAGCACCCAGGCTTATTGATTATCTTTGTGACGAGTGCGGGGAGCATTTTGAAAATGTTAAAATGTCTCTTGACAATATGGGCATAGCATATGAGATAGACCCCGATATAGTAAGAGGTCTTGACTACTACACAAAGACAGTATTCGAAATCACCGCAGATATAGCAAGCTCCAATACAACAATATGCGGAGGCGGACGCTATGACGGTCTTGTGGCTCAGCTTGGCGGTCCCGACACCCCCGGTTGCGGATTTGCAATAGGAATGGAAAGGCTCTTCCTTTGCATGGATGCACAGAATGTTGAGGTTGAAGACGAGTCTGTAATGGATATCTTTGTCGGAAGCATGGGAGATGAGGGTGCACGCTTTGCACAGAAGCTTGTCCACGAGCTTCGCAGGATGGGAGTAAGCTCGGATTACGACAAGCTATCAAGAAGTGTAAAGGCACAGATGAAGCAGGCAAATAAGCTCGGATGCAGATATTCCGTTATAATAGGCGATGACGAAATAGCAAGCGGTAAGATAATGCTTAAAGATATGCAGACGGGCGAATCGACAGAGGTTTCGCTTACAGCGGAAGCTATAAAAGAGGGTATATAATTATACATGGAGGTAAATACAATGTTTGAAAAAATTACGGATTTCAAAAGAACAGACAAGTGCGGAAACCTCACCGCAGATGATATAGGCAGAGAGGTAATAGTAATGGGTTTTGCCGATCAGGTCAGAGACCTCGGCGGACTTATATTCATAAACTTAAGAGATATTTCGGGCATAATTCAGCTTATGTTCGATACTGACAACAAGGAGCTTTGCGAAAAGGCGGCAAAGGTAAGAAGTGAATATGTTCTTGCGGCAAAGGGTATCGTATCGAGACGCTCCTCCGTTAATAAGAATATGAAGACAGGCGAGCTTGAAATAGCAGTTTCCGAGCTTAGAATTCTTGACTCGGCGGAGACACCTCCTTTCTATATCGTGGAAAACAGCGATGTTAAAGAGGAACTCAGACTCAAATACAGATACCTTGATTTGAGACGCCCCGATATGCAGAGAAGACTTATTCTAAGAAGCAAGGTTGCAGGAATAGTCCGTAACTTCTACAACGAAAACGGCTTTATAGAGATAGAGACACCCATGCTCAACAAGAGCACCCCCGAGGGAGCAAGAGACTATCTTGTACCCAGCCGTGTGCACAATGGCAAGTTCTATGCACTTCCGCAGTCGCCTCAGCTTTACAAACAGCTTCTTATGATATCGGGTATGGACAGATACTACCAGATAGTAAAGTGCTTCCGTGACGAGGACTTAAGAGCTGACCGCCAGCCTGAATTCACACAGATAGATATAGAGATGTCCTTTGTTGACATGGACGATGTTATTGAAGTTAACGAAAGACTTCTTCAAAGAATATTCAAGGAAATAAAGGGTATTGATTTAGAGCTTCCGTTCAAGAGAATGCCCTACAGCGAGGCTATGGACCGCTTTGGCTCGGACAAGCCCGACACAAGATTCGGTCTTGAGCTTAAGGATATATCCGAATGTGTGGAGAATTGCGAGTTCAAGGTGTTTGCCGATGTTCTTGCATCAGGCGGTACAGTAAGGGCAATCAATGCGGAAAATCTTGGAGACAAGCTCACAAGAAAGAAGATAGATGCTCTTGGCGAGTTTGTAAAAACATATAAGGCAAAGGCTCTCGCATGGATTAAAATCAATCCCGACGGCATACAGTCACCCATAGCCAAGTTCCTTACAGATGATGAGATGAATGCAGTTTTGGCTAAGACAAATGCTAAGGAAAATGATGTAATATTTATCATAGCAGATAAGTCAGATACAGTATTTGCATCACTTGGAGCACTGAGAATAGAGATTGCAAAGACATACGGTCTCATAGACGAAAATAAGTTCAATTTCCTCTGGGTTACAGACTTCCCGCTTCTTGAATTTGACGAGGAAGAGAACAGATATGTTGCTAAGCATCATCCCTTTACCTCACCCAAGGATGAGGACCTTGAGCTTCTTGATACCGACCCTGCAAAAGTTAATGCAAAGGCATATGACATCATATTAAACGGTGTGGAGCTTGGCGGAGGAAGTATAAGAATATACAACTCCGAGCTTCAGGAAAAGATGTTTGGTATTCTCGGATTCAGCAAGGAGGATGCATGGCAGAGATTTGGTTTCCTTATGGAAGCACTCAAATACGGCACACCTCCCCACGGCGGAATGGCATACGGCTTTGACCGAATGATAATGCTCATGGACGGTTGCGACTCCATAAGAGATGTAATTGCATTCCCCAAGGTTCAGAACGCAACGGAGCTTATGAGCGCTGCACCTGATGTAGTTGAGGTAAAACAGCTTGATGAACTTGGAATAGAGATATCAAAAACAGAAGAATAAAACAATAGGGGTTGTTAAAAACAAAGTTTTTAACAACCCCATTATCTTTATTGCAAACATTCCACAAATAATCTCTCAAAGTTACAATACATAATCTTGTCAATTTGCTCTTCACTGTAGCCAAGTAGCAAAAGCTCATCTGCAATCTTCTTAAGACACGATACATTTTCAAGTCCTTTTGCGGATTTTGGAATTCCGTCAAAATCCGTACCTATGCCTATTGAGTTCTCACCGCCCAGAGACATTATATGTTCTATGTGCTCTATCACCTTATTTATATCCGAGTTTCCGTCATCTGACAAAAAGCTGTCATAAAGGTTTATTCCTATAACACCTCTTTGGGATATAATTTCCTTTATCTGCTCATCTGCGAGATTTCTCGGGTGGTTGCATATTGCCTTGGCGTTGGAGTGCGATGCAACAAACGGCATCTCAGAGCATTCTGCCACATCCCAAAATCCCTTTTCCGAAAGGTGTGAAACATCTATTACCATGCCGAGAGCATTCATTCTTTTGACAACCTCTTTTCCAAAGGGGGTAAGACTATCTCTGAGGCTGTCTACCGCACCGAAGCCAAGCTCATTGCTTCCGTTCCATGTAAGTGTTATAAGGCGGAAGCCGAGTCTGTATAATACATCAACCATTTCTATGTTTCCGCACAGGGCAGAGCCGTTTTCGAGCGAGAGTATTGCACCGTATCCGCCGTTGCTTCTTATATCCTCGAGAGCATCGCTACTGTCTATAATTTTTAGAGAGCTGTTTTTTGTCTCGGTCATAAATTTGTCACGGAGCATTATTGCCTGCATAAGAGGATACTTTCCGTCTACCCATGCAGCAAAAACCTGTATGTATGATTTATACTCTCTTATCATCGGGGCACTCACCATGCCTGATGAATTCTCAAGGCTTTCGCCTTTTTCCAGAATCTCGCAAAGCGTATCGCAATGAGCATCAAATATCCTTTTCATATATCATCTCCGCATTTTATTTAACCTCGTAACCTGTCAATCAAATCTGTAATGTGCTTTGGGATTGGTGCGGTAAATTCCATTCTTTCGTTTGTTATAGGGTGGTCAAAGGATATCCTTTGGGCATGAAGAGCCTGACCGTCTAATCCATATGCATTTTTGGAAAGATACAGAGGGTCACCCATAACAGGGTGGCCTATATACGACATATGAACCCTTATCTGATGTGTTCTGCCTGTTTCCAGATCGCATGACACATAGGTTGCATTGTTAAGATATTCTATGACTTCAAAATGAGTTACCGCATTTTTGGAATTATTGGGTGTAACCGCCATACGCAGACGGTTTGTCGGATGTCTGCCTATAGGAGCGTCTATTACGCCTTTTTTTGTCTTTAGTATTCCGCATACAACACAAACATAGTGTCGGTGTGCGGTTTTGTTTTTTATCTGTTCGGAGAGCGAGAGATGAGCCTTGTCATTTTTCGCAACCAGAAGAAGTCCCGATGTATCTTTGTCAATACGATGCACAATTCCGGGTCTCATAACACCGTTTATACCGCTCAGGCTGTCTTTGCAATGATATAGAAGTGCATTTACCAAAGTGCCCTCGAAATTTCCCGGTGCAGGATGAACAACCATTCCCTGCGGTTTGTTTATAACCAGCATATGCTCATCCTCATAGACGATATCAAGCGGTATATTTTCCGCCTTTACCGAAAGCTCCTTTGGCTCGGGTATGCATACCTCGACTGTATCGCCTGTCTTAAGCTTAGAGGAGCCTTTTGCTGTTTTGCCGTTGACAGTTACATTGCCGTCATCTATGAGCCTTTGTATCTGCGAACGGGGGATATCGTCAATTTTTATATACTTGTCAAGCCGTACGGAGTTTTCTGTTACATCAAAAATATATTTATTCATCTTTTTTGGGTTCCTTATATATAAATAACACATATATTGACAGAAGTATTGCACCTATAACCACAAAACAATCCGCTATATTGAACACGGGATAGTTTATAAAGGTAAACTCTATCATGTCTACCACATATCCGCGTCCCACTCTGTCAATGAGATTGCCGACAGCACCCGATGTAATAAGGCAAAGGGCACAGTTCAGGGTAATGCTCTGCGGTTTGTATTTTAGCTTATAGTATATAATAAATATAAGTGCTATAAAGGTAAATGCAATAAATACCCATCGGGCATTTTGCATTATTCCGAATGCCGCCCCGCGATTTTCCACATATGTGAGGCTTAAGAATTTATCAATAAGCACAACCGAGGGTGAACCCTTGAGGCTCTCTAGGGTAAAGTATTTTGTTATCTGGTCGATGGCAACAAGTAGAATGGTTACAATAGTAAAAATCATATTATTTTTCCTCAATAAGAACACGGGAGCTGAGTCCCGTGTTCTTAATTATTTATTCTTTAATAAGTTTTACTGCCTTTTCAATTGCTTCCTTTGCACTAAGCTCGGTGAGTTCTGCGCCCTTGCGAACCTTGAATTCCACAATTCCGTCGCCTGCCTTTTTGCCTACTGTTATACGAAGCGGAATACCGATAAGCTCTGCATCGTTAAACTTAACTCCTGCACGCTCGTTTCTGTCATCGATGATTGTTTCTATTCCCATAGAGCAAAGCTCTTTGTAAATATCCTCTGCCATCTGTCTCTGTGTATCGTCCTTAACATTGACAGGTACAACAATAACCTGATACGGAGCTACGCTCATGGGCCAGATGATGCCGTTTTCATCGCTGTTTTGCTCTATTATTGCGGCAAGACATCTGCTCACGCCTATTCCGTAGCATCCCATGATGGGAACCTGTGCCTTTCCGTTTTCATCAAGGAAGGTACATTCCATAGATTTTGAGTATTTTGTGCCGAGCTTGAAGATGTGGCCTACTTCTATTCCTCTGCAGGTTTTGATTTTCTCTTCTTTGCAGTGAGGACACAAATCACCCTCTTCAATGTTACGGAAGTCACCGATTACGGTAGCCTCAAAGTCTCTGCCCATATTGACATTTTCGAGGTGATAGTCAGTTTCGTTTGCACCGACAATCATGTTTTCCATGCCTGCAACTTCGCTGTCAACGAATATATCAATATCAAGTCCCACTGGTCCTGCAAAGCCAGCCTTTGCATTGGTAATGCGAACAAGGTCATCAAGAGGTGCGAGGTCAAATTCTATCGCACCGCCAAGTTTGTTTACAACCTTTACATCGTTTACCTCGCGGTCTCCGCGAACCATAACTGCAACAAACTTGTCATCAGCCTTATATATAATGGTCTTTGCAAAGTCCTTTGCGGTTTTGCCCATAAATGAGGTTACATCTTCTATTGTTCCTGCATTGGGTGTGTGAACCTTGTTAACCTCAAGAAGATTACCGGATTTCTGTGTCTCTTCGGGAATACATACCGCCTTTTCCTCGTTGGCACAGTAACCGCACTTCTCGCAGTATGCGATTGTATCTTCGCCTATATCGGACTTAACCATAAATTCCTGCGAACCGCTTCCGCCCATAGCACCCGAGTCTGCATCGACAATAAGGTAGTCAAGCTCCATTTTGTCAAAGATTGCTCGGTATGCGTCGTACATGTTCTTATACGAAATATCAAGACCCGCTTCATCCTTGTCAAAGCTGTAGGCGTCTTTCATCACGAATTCACGGCTTCTGATTACACCAAAGCGGGGACGGATTTCGTCACGGTACTTTGTCTGTATCTGATAAAGTGTCATAGGAAGCTGTTTGTAGGACTGAACCGCCGCCTTTACCGTGTCTGTAAATATTTCTTCATGTGTAGGTCCGAGACAGTAGTCCTTGCCACCTCTGTCTTTTAAGCGAAACATGGAGGGACCGAATACTTCCCATCTTCCCGAAGGCTCATACATCTCCTTGGGAAGAAGGGCAGACATAAGAAGCTCCTGAGCATCGTGGCTGTCCATTCCTTCTCTTACGATATTTTCTATATTCTTAAGTACCTTGAGACCAAGCGGAAGATAAGCGTATACGCCTGATGCGAGCTTACGGATAAGACCTGCGCGTAGCATGAGTTGATGGCTTGTAATCTCCGCCTCTGCGGGTACCTCTCTTAGTGTTGGTAATAAGTATTTGGATAATCTCATATTCATTTTCCTCTCTATGTAAGCATACATATTTATTATACTCTATTATATAAAAAGATTCAAGGTTTTTTTCAAAAAAGTGCAAACAAAATCCCCTCCTAAAAAGGAGGGGTCAAAAAGTGCTGATGTTATTCTTCTATTTCTGCGTTATTATATGCCTCGATAACATTGGACTCTATGTACTGTCTGAATTCGAAGTTGATAGGATGAGCAACATCCTTGAATGTACCGTCCTTTAATCTTTTGTTGGGCATTGCAATGAAGACCTTGTCCTCATTTTCGATAACTTTGATGTCGTGTACAGCAAAGCAATCATCAAATGTAACCGAAGCTATAGCCTTCATTTTGCTTTCTGTTTCAAACTTTTTGATCTTGATACTTGTGATTTCCATACTTAAACTCCCTTTCGAAACATAAGAAATTTCACATACTATTATTATAGAAGAAATATGCAATATTGTCAACAAATTACTTCATGTGTTCCAAAAGTTTGTATAAAGCACCCAAAATCACATATTTCTTTTTGTATTTTATCACAATAACAAGATATTTCAAAAAAATTACAAAAAATGTGTGGTAATTTAACCTGCGGTGTGATAGAATAAGTCTATATGAAATTTCAAGGAGATAAATTATGGAAGATATAATTCAGAAAAAAATCACCCGCGGAATAAACCTTTATATTATTCCCGATAAAAAATACAAAACAGTTTCTGTGAGCACCTATCTTTCCAGAAAGCTTTCAAAGGATGAGGCAACATCAAATGCCCTTCTTTCCAAGCTTCTGTCCAGAGGATGTGAGGGGCACAAAAATATCATGGAGCTAAACACCTATGCAGATGACCTCTACGGAACTCTCTATGATGTCAATATAACAAAGAAAGCATATACACAGAGTATTGTGTCGTCTGTAAACTTTTTGTCAGACAGCTTCACGGGCGAGAGTATAATGAACGAGGCGGTTACACTTATGCTTGACCTTATCTTCCGTCCGTATACTCCCGACGGTAGCTTCCCCGAGGATGTTTTCTGTGTAGAAAAGCAAAATTTAAGAGACGATATAGAGGGTCTTATCAACGACAAGCGTTCCTATGCCAACTTCCGTTGTATAGAGGAGATGTGCAAGGGGCAGGAAAATTCAATATTCGAGTTCGGCTACCTCGAGGACCTTGACAAAATAGACCGAAAGGGAATATATGACCACTACTTAAAGATTGCACATACAAGTCCTATTGATATTTTTGCAGTCGGAGATTTTGACGGTGAGCTTCTTAAGGAATATATATGCAAATATCTGAATGGCTTTGACTTTGATATAAAGGAGATAGTCTCGTCCGATATCAAACCCGAGAAGAGAAAAGAAGTTCATTATGCGGAGGATGTGTTCGATGTGGCACAGGGCAAGCTTGCAATGGGCTTTACAACAGATATAACGATCGATGATGAGGACTACTATGCTCTTCTTCTTGGCAACAGTATATTCGGCTCGGGTGCACATTCCAGACTTTTTAACACCGTAAGGGAGGAAATGAGCCTTTGCTACTATGCTTCGTCTATGCTTGACAAGTTCCGTGCATTTATGCTTGTAAGCTCGGGAATTGAATTTGAAAACTTCGAAAAGGCAAAGACAGAGATAGAAAAACAGCTTGGCTTAATAGCTAAGGGCGAATTTACGGATGAGGAGCTTGAGGTTTCCAGAAACTTCCTTGTTAACACTTACAAATCCTACAAGGACAGCCCGTATGCAATGAAGGAATATTACCGCTCACAGATTTTTGCAAAGAGCAAGGACAGTATAGACGAGGCAATATCAAAGGTTACAAAGCTCACAAGAGAGGATGTTATACGCTCTCTGAAAAGCGTAAGACTCGACACAGTATATTTTCTTAAGGGGGCAAAAAAAGCATGAATTATACAAAGATATATAACGACAGACTTAAGGAAACCATGTATCTTGGCGAACACTCAACAGGTCTCGGAGTGTTTGTTATACCCAAGAAGGGCTGTGTCAAGAAGTATGCAACCTTTGCAACCAAGTTTGGTTCTGTAAACAACTGTTTTATTCCGCTTGGCGAAAATGAGCCATGCACAATTCCCGACGGTGTTGCACATTTTCTTGAGCACAAGATGTTTGAGCAGAGTGACGGAAGCAACGCCTTTGATAAGTTTGCAACCTTCGGTGCAAATGCCAATGCGTTTACTTCGTTCAACCACACTTCATATCTGTTTTCTTGTACCGACAACTTCATGGAAAGCTTTGAGCATCTGCTTTCGTATGTTCAGGACCCGTATTTTACAAAGGAAAATGTTTCCAAAGAGCAGGGAATAATCGGTCAGGAAATCCGCATGTATGATGATGACGGAGCTTGGATTGTTATGTTCAATCTTCTTAAGGCTCTTTATCACAAAAATCCTGTCCGTATTGATATCGCTGGCACGGTAGAAAGCATAGCAGAGATAGACGAGGATATTCTCTATAAGTGCTACAACACATTCTATAATCCCTGCAATATGGTGGTATGCGTGGTAGGAGATGTTAATCCTGAGGAAATTTTTGACTCTGTGGAAAGGTGCGTCAGAACAGACCGCCCGACAGGAAAGGTCACAAGCGTCTTTGAGGAAGAGCCAAAGAATGTGTGCAGTAAATATATAGAGGCAAGGGCAAGTGTTTCGCTTCCGCTTTTTAACATTGGCTTCAAGGACAATTATCTCAAGGAGGGCGATGAGCTTCTCAAAAGAGAGATTGCTGTAGAAATAATATCCCGTATGCTCTTTGGCAGAAGCAGTAAGCTCTATACCTCGCTTTACGAAGAGGGACTTATCAACGAAAGCTTTGGCACGGACAATTCTACCGAAAGGGAATTTGCCTGTGCGGTAATAGCAGGAGAGAGTGAGCATCCCCAAAAGGTAAAGGATGCCATTATGAAAGAAATAGAAAGAACGCACAAGGACGGTATCTGCCCCGAGGAATTTGATAGGGTCAAAAAGGCATTCTACGGCTCATACTTAAGGGGCTTTAACAATGTGGAAACAATCGGAAATCTTGTTACAAGATATATTCTCTCGGGCATAAATATCTTCAGCTTCTCGGATGTGTTTGACTCGGTAGATATTGATTATCTGGAGAGTGTGTTTAAGGAAATTTATACAGAGGACAACATGGCAATGAGCGTTGTAATGCCGTCTTGTGAGTAATTCTGTAAAGAGTGAATTTATGATGAGCTTCACCAGAGGATATTCAATCGTTGCTAAGTGCGGATTTCAAGAACATCTGCCCGAAATCTGCACAAAAAACGAAGCCGCGCTGACAAGCTCACTCAGAGCTTGGCATCGCTAAAATCACCGAACCGCAGCGGGAATTGATTTTCGGCAATTTTACTCCGTTTTTTGCTGGATTTCAGGCATATGTTTTAACTTGAATAGCCGAATCTACCAATACTCAAGGTGGTTTTTAAATATAAATTTCCGCTATGACTTTGTTAAAATCCTCGGAAATATTACCGTATTCCCTGCGTTTTTGTCGTGTCATAGCAAAAATTTATTATTTAAAAACTCCAAAGGACCTAAAACGGATGGATTTTCGAGGAGATTTTGGTGCGAAGGATACAGGAAGGCTTTGTGCCTTTCAAAGACGACAAGCCAAAAGCTACCGAAAATACGCCGTTTGAGGCATCTTCAGTATTGGTAGTTTCGGCTACGCAAGACGCAACTTATTGAATACCCTCTGCTGTGCGCTCGCACGATATGCGATATCCCGTAGCACACGCCTTATGAATTTTGGGATAAAACATTCGACCCAAATCAAAGTAAAAATTTCGTAAAATTGACGGAATCAAATTACCGCTGCTGTCCGTCAATTTTAGCGGAGCCGACATGAGTTGTCGGTTCGACGCGGCGGGATTTTTACAAAGATTTGGGGCGGATGTTCCCAAAATTCATACCAAGTGTGATATGGGATATCGTATAGCGGGCGAAGCAATTGTATTTATTTTGCCCTTTATAAAATTTACTTATAGTATGTTTGTTTGACAATAAGGATTTTTTTTGATATTATATATTATTGTGAGTAGACCAGACAGTTGCGGGCGGAAGCCGAAAGGCTCCGTACGAGGAAAGTCCGAGCATCGCAGAGCAGGGTGCCGGGTAACTCCCGGTGGAGGCGACTCTAAGGAAAGTGCAACAGAAAGATATACCGCCGCATTTGCGGTAAGGGTGAAAAGGTGAGGTAAGAGCTCACCGGTGTGCGGGAGACCGCACAGCCGTGTAAACCCCATCCGATGCAACACCGTACATGACAGGGCATATGCTCTGTTTCGGGGAGGATAAGCTTGCTCGGCATCTCCCATAGGTGGCTTGAGGTGTGCAGAAATGTACACCGTAGATAGATAACTGTCCAATACAGAACTCGGCTTATAGATTTACTCGCACCAAAAAAGGCGGTGTAAAAAACCTTGGTTTTTTACATCGCCTTTTCATGGGGATAGGAAAAAAAGATGCAGAATGAACAAACTGAGCCAAATCAAGACTTTATGTCTTGATTTGGGATACCCGAAGGCGTACAAAGGTACGTCGAGCGGCGAAGTTTGTTTATATCCAAAAACATAATTTTTAGAAAAAATCAATTTTTGATTTTTTCCACCTTGAATTTAAAAGTACTTAATTTGTGATTAGCAAGTAGATTTCTTTGTTTTTGGAGGTCTGGACTTTTTTACATCCCCTATCTTTAATTATACATCATAAAATCCCAGTATCAGTATTCCTGCAAACGCAGCGATAAGTGCCGCATAATGCTTCCAAGAAAGCTTTTCCTTAAGGAATATTCTTCCCCACAGTGTAGATACTGCACAGTATGCTGAAATGATTACATATCCCGGTACATATCCCGCAACTATAACCATCATATAGAACACCTGACCGATTGTTTCGCATATACCGCCGGCAAGTTTTGCACCGTCGTACTTTGTGTCGATTTTTTCTCTTTTTATCACAAACACATATATAGCGAAGATTATACCGATAAACAGCCATGTAAATTCATAAGCAGTATTTAAGATATCGCCCACCAGAAGCTCATCATCGATTCTTGCCATATAACCGTCTGCAATAAGAGTATCTACAAATGTTCCGCATGAGTCAAGTATGCAGTAAAGGATAGGAAGAAGTATTGCAAGAACACTTTTTGAATACTTTCTGTTTGCCTTGAGCTGTCTTGCATATCTCAGTTCATCATCTTCAAAATTGTCAATAAATCCAAGTGCAATTATGCCTAACACTATAAGAACTATACCTGCAATAATGGGACCATTCAGAAATACTGCATTTGAGTCCTCTTCCACAAAGGTTACACCCCATACAAGCATACAAAGAATTGCAGTTACCGCACCCGAACCGTTACAGATAGGTGATGAGATGGAAAGCTCTATGTATCTTAAACCAACATAACCTATTACCATAGAAAGTATATAGAAGAATGATGCAGGCAGATAGTTTATGATGTCTGCAAATGTCAGCGGAACACCGCCGATTGTTACCTCATATATGGCATGAAGTCCCATAACAAGACCTACTGCAATACCTACCTTGTAATGACTTAATTTATCCTCTTGCTTTGAGCCTACCTTGCTGAATATATCAGAACCGCTCCAGCAAAGCATGGCAATAATTGCTATAATCCACATTTTTCATCTCTCCTTTTGTTTTTATAATTTTACAAATCCTTTTTCATATAATTTTTGAAGCGACATCATTATGCCCAGCTTGGCATTATACCAGGTTATACCGCCCTGGAAGAATATGGTGTACGGCTCTCTTATCGGGCCGTCTGCAGAAAGCTCTATCGAAGAACCCTGTATAAATGCACCTGCCGCCATTACCACCTCGCTGTCATAACCGGGCATTGCGTAGGGTTCGGGCTTAACATAGCTGTCTACGGGTGCCGCCGCCTGAATACCCTCGGCAAATGCTATCATTTTTTCCTTGCTTCCAAGCTCTACCGCCTGTATTATGTCATGTCTTGATTCCGTTGAATTGGGAACTACCTTGTAACCAAGAGACTCGTATACATTAGCAGCAAATATCGCACCCTTGAGTGCTCCTGCCACCACGGTAGGGGACATAAAGAAGCCCTGATACAATGCTCTGTTTGTATCGAGACTTGCACCGACCTCCTGACCGAGACCGGGTGCACTGAGACGGTAGGCACAACGGTCTACGCATGTCTTCGTTCCGCATATGTATCCGCCAATCGGTGCCAGCCCTCCGCCCGGATTTTTGATAAGAGAACCTACTATCATGTCAGCACCTACATCGGACGGCTCAATTCTTTCCACAAATTCTCCGTAGCAGTTGTCTACCATGCATATAATATCGCTCTTTATTAATTTTACAAATGCGATCAGTTCTCCTATTTGCTTAACAGAGAATGTAGGCCTGGACTGATAGCCTTTGGAGCGTTGTATGGTAACAAGCTTGGTTTTGGGGTTTATTGCCCTTCTGATACCCTCATAGTCAAATGTACCGTCATCGAGAAGGTCAACCTGACGGTAGCTTACACCGTATTCCTTGAGAGAGCATACGCTGTCTCTTATTCCTATAACCTCTTCGAGTGTGTCATAGGGCTTTCCTACAGGTGACAGAAGCTCGTCACCCGGAAGCAGATTTGCTCCCAAGGCTATGCTGAGAGCATGAGTTCCGCAGGTTATCTGCGGACGGACAAGGGCGGCTTCTGTATGAAAGCAGTCCGCATATACCTTTTCAAGGATTTCTCTTCCAAGGTCGTTATATCCGTAGCCTGTAGAACCCGCAAAGCACTCTGCACAAACTCGGTTTTTTTGCATGGCAAGGGTTACCTTTGCCTGATTGTATTCCGAAACGGAGTCTATTTCGTCAAATCTGTCTTTAAGACCCAGTAGAATATTATCGCAGTATTCTATAACCTTAGGCGAAATCCCTAAGTCTCTGTATATATCGTTGTTCATTGTAATGTTCCTTTTCTGTTATTTGGATATTGTTATAAGATTTAAATCGGCACTGTATTTTGCACTGAAACCGAACACACCATCAAAAAAGTCGAGGGGAACCATTGTCCGTCCCTCAGATAAGCATACGGGTGCAGTAAGAACTCTGGAAGAATTACTTGTAAATGCTCCGTTGTTTCCTATCTGCACTGCACTCATTTCGTCATTATAAATCGAAAATGCAGTAGATGTGGAATTATCCCATGTGACGAGAGCACCCATTGTCTCAAGTGTAAATCTCAGGGGAACCATTGCAACACCGTTTTCGTCAACATACGGCTTTGCATCATATTCCACCGTCTTGCCGTCAGCTATTACGGTAAGTACATCATATTTCTGAGGCTTGCCTTCGCTTGAATTTGGGGTTTTTCCGTTTATGATGATGTCATTTAACGGAACTCTTATCCTTGTTGCAAGCTGAGTTTCCGCACATTCGGGATTTACGATTGCACCGTCTTTTATAAGCGATACAGAACTGCTTTTTATGGCAAAGCACGATGTGTTGATATCTTCAATATCAGTAAGTGCCCTGCATCTTACCTTGAGTGCGGTAACGGTTGTTGTGCCTTTGGTGTAAAGCGGACATTCCTTGTCTATGCTTTTTCCGTTTAAGGATATATAAAGAAGACGAAGATTGTTTGCTACAAAGCCTGCGGAGGGCTTGCTTATATATCCGAGATTTGTTTCGTCAATGCTTTCATACCAGTCTTTATCATACCAGTTGTTTTCATCAATGGCTATTCTCTCTCTGTCAAAGAGGAGTATTGACTGCAAGCCTGCTACATCCTTCATATCGCCCGTAAGCTCTATGGAGACTGCAAATTCATCGCCCTTTGATATAACAGTGCTGTCGCTTGTAATCTCAAACTGATACGGTGCCGACAGATTGCCTATACTTTTCTTTGTAGCTTCTGTGTAGCCAAAGGGATAAATACCCATACTCGTAACGCTGTCTGCAATTACTGCTTCTTTGACATTTGTAAGACCGTAGAATGCAAGGTTTCCGATGCGTGTAATACCGTCTTTTACAACTATTTTTTCTATTTCTGATTTTTGAGAAAACCAAGGTATATCGGTTTCGTTTCTGTAATCGGGAATTTCGCCTGTTCCCGAAACGGTAAGTATGCCGTCTTTTATATTCCATGTAAAAGAGTGGGGAGGTTCATTTGCGCATACAGCAAAGTTGCATAAAAATATGCAAATACAAATAACTAAACAAAAAAACTTTCTCATTGGTAAAATACCTCCCTTATATATTTTTGTCAATCAAATGACTGACATTATTTGATTGCTTCAGGCTCTTCCTCCATAAAGTATGTTGCTTCCATGTCTGCTGTCGAAAGAGCAAATGCAAGAGGAAACTTATCAAAAGCATTTCCTACGCTGAGCTTGTCTTCGTTTCCCGAAAAGCCCATGTGGTATCTTATCGCAAATGCTTCCTCTCTTGTAAGACGCATATATCCCGATATTATGTAAACCGACTTTTCGCCGTGTCCGTAAGGCATATCATCCTCAAATGTGTATGTAGGTACGGTGTGCCATACGCCGTGAGAGTCCTTTACATTACGGGTTGATGGCTTGTAACAGTTTATTTTGCACAAGTCATGAAGAAGAGCAACTATTGCGATTGTTTCGTCACTTATATCGAGTCCGTAGACTTCTTTGACGCGGGGTCTTAAAAGGTAATCCTTAAGACAGTAGTATACATTGAGACTGTGCTCCATAAGACCTCCGCTGTATGCACTGTGAAACCTTGTGCTTGCAGGAGCGGTAAAGAAGTCGCACGAATCGCTTGTAAGATAGGAAAGGAGCTTGTCTGCACCCTCTCTCTTGATATTCTCAGTATATATTTTTATAAATTCTTCTTTTTTCATACTGCTCAACCTCTAATAATATAATATAACTTATTCTAACACAAAAGGACAAAAAATTCAATAAAAATAACATTATTCGTCAAGAATATTATATTGATTAGAGAAAATAATATTTGTAGTGTGGCAGGATTCGAACCCTCAATGCCTGACATCTGAAAATTTTAAAAGCTTTCAGTTTGTCGGTTTTGACGGGCGTCAGCCCGCCTGCAACCTGCCGCACTAAAATCTTAATAAAATTTTCAAGATGGCAGGTGCACAGCAGTTTCACATAGACAATTTTGGGTGAAACAAAGTAAATTACGAAGATAATACTGTCGTATTTTCAAGGAATTTACTGCAGTTTCGGGTAAAATTGTCA
>JAZSFO010000083.1:0-50497 GCA_045532255.1 Clostridia bacterium
AAATAGAGGGGCTCGAACCCTGGGAGAAAAAATATTCTATAAAGGAATTAAAAAACGAAAACAAAAAAACAATCATACGGCAACAAAAATCTTGTGGGCAAAAATATAGAACGGTTAAGAAAATAAGAAAAGGGCGAAGCATAGCTTCGCCCATACTATTTTCAAACAATCCTTACTCCCAGAAAGGAAGAATTATTCCCTTATTTTCTTTGCATTTCTGTAACAGCTTAATCAATTTTTTTACAGCCTTATATGTACATTATGGCAAAAATATCTTTACCAGAAAATATAATACTGACGGGCAAAGAAGACATCCAAGTCCTGTGTAGAAGGTAGCTACCATGGCACCGTAAGGTACTAGCTTGGGGTCTGTTGCTGCAAGTCCTGCAGATGTACCGCTTGTAGTTCCCATCAGACCGCCAAATACCATAGCAGCACTGGGAGTGGTAAGCCCGATTTTTTTTGCAACCACGGGAGTGAGAAGCATTACCGCAATAGACTTAAAAACTCCTGCCGCAATCGAAATTGCAATAACTGCAGAGCTTGCTCCGACTGCTGCACCTGTAACGGGACCTACTACAAAGGTAGTCGTTCCTGCGGCAATAGTAGTGACACTCGCTGCATCTCTGTAGCCAAATGCAACTGCAATCAGTGCACCCAAAATGAATGTTCCTATTATACCTATAAAAAGTGCTACAATACCTGCAAGACCGCACTTTTTGATTTCTGAGAATTTTGCACCGTAAGAGGTAGAAATGATGGTAAAGTCACGAAGCGATGAGCCTCCAAGAATACCGATACCTGTAAACACTGTCACATCCGCAAGTCCCTTGGAACCGCCTGTAAGTCTTCCGCCAACATATGCTAAAATAAGACCAAGAAAAATAGCTATTGCCGATGAATGTATTCTTCCTTTGGTAACCTTAGCTGAAACAAAGTTGGAAAACATTGCTATTATTCCGATTACCAAAAAAGACATAACAAATGCGTTGTCTACAAAGAGTTCTACAAAAATGTTTGCTAATGCTTTCATGCCTCTGCCTCCTCATTATCTGTGTCTTCAACCGTTTTTGGTATAAACTTATTAAACAAAGGAATAAGCAGCAGCATAGCCGCCACAACACCAACTCCTGCAACAAGAGCAAGAACACCGCCGTTAAGAGCACTTACAACATTCTGAGATGCGGACAATGCAATAATAACGGGAATAAACATTTCTTTCCAGAATTCGATACCTTTTTTATATTCCTTTGGCAAGATCTTATCTATCTTTTTGGAATTGGTTGCAATCAATAACAGAATCATCGCAAATCCAACACCGCCAATATCAGAATTAAGACCTGTTAAAAGTCCCAATAGATTTCCGACATATGAACCGATAAGCATACAACCGGCTAATAAAGCCACTCCGTAAATCATAATAAACAGCCTCCCTTATTTTATCTACTCAATTATAAAACAAAGGCGGTGTATTGTAAATAATGAAATAAAATATAGTTGCCATAACTTATAATATATAGTATAATAGATACAAACAATGCATAAAAGGAGCTTTGATATGGAACTATTGCAATTAAAATACTTCAGACACGCCGCAAAAACAGAAAATTTTTCACGGACTGCACAAAATTTTATGGTGCCTGCCTCGGGCATATCCGCAAGTATAAAAAAACTTGAAAACGAAATCGGTGTAGAGCTTTTTGACCGAACTGCAAACAGCATCGCCTTAAATGAATACGGAAAAATACTGCTAAATGCCATTGACAAATCGGAGGAGCTGTTTAACAAAGCAAAAACAGACATTTTTGATTTGTCGCAAACTCCTTTCGGTGAATTCAAGCTTCTTATCCTTACGAACAGACAAAGGATAACAAAGGTAATATTGGAATTTATAACCAAATACCCTAAAATTTTATTTAATATCAAGCATCAGGGAATGGTTTCTCCGTCACATATCAATGACTACGATCTGATTGTTACTGACATGAACATAGAAAGCGACTATTTTTTTAAGCATTTCTGGTTTCGGGAAGAGCTTTTTCTTGCAACGCACAAAGAAAGCCGTCTGGCAAAGAAAACCCATGTATCTTCCGCAGAGCTAAATGACGAAAAGTTTATTTGTATGACAAAAGGAAGCAGTCTGAGGCAGTGCACAGATAACCATTTTGAACGAAAAAAAATAAATCCGGATATTATAATTGAATGTGACGACCCGCAATACATACGAAATTATCTGAATATGGGATTGGGCGTCACGATATTTCCCGAAATATCATGGAAGAACCAAATAAGTGACGATATCGCTCTTCTTAAAATTGACGACGGTCTGTACAGAGATTCCTATATTTATATCAACAAATCCAGTTCTAATGCGGTCGGGCTGTTTTTGCAAATGCTGAAAGCTGACAAGTAGAGGGTTATTCCGTACCCATACTTCCAAAAAAGAGATTAGAAAGGCGGTTGCATAAAAAGATGCAACCGCCATAAAAATACCATTATTCAATTTTGACTCCGACTATTGGCAAGGAGCCTATTTGTAAAGATAAAATCCGTTACCCACAATCTTCTGAGACTCCGAGAACACAACAAAGGCGGTTTCGTCAATCTCAAGAATTTTCTTCTGGAATGCTTCTGTCTCGCTATCCTTAAGAGCACAGAAGAGCATTTTTTTGCCTGTATTTGTATATGCTCCCCTGACATCTATAAGAGTTACGCCTCTTGGGGATGTGGAAACGAGCTTTTGCGATATTTCCTCGCCTCTGTCTGTGATGACAAACGCAATTCTTGACACATTGAGCTTTGCTATAATCCAGTCTATTGCCGTTGTGGATACAAAAAGTGCAATAATGCCGTAGCAGGTTAAGTTGATTTCCTTAAATATCACAAGCGATGCACCGATTATCACACCGTCTATAATAAGGAGCAGTTTCCCTATCGGCATGGTCGGAAATTTCCATTGAACGAGTCTGCCGACTATATCCGTACCTCCGCTCGAAGCGCCTGTGGCAAAGGCAATGCCTAAGCCCACTCCGTATATCACCGCACCGAATAGCGATGCAAGGAGCAAATCAATCTCAATCGGAGGCAAGTATGAAAATATCTCAACAAAAACCGACAGAACTCCCGATACATATACGGTTGTAAACACAAACTTCTTTCCCAGAATTCTAAACCCGAGAATAAGGAGAGTAAAATTGATTACCGCAAAGCTGAGACCTGTGGAAACCCCCAAGGTATGATGCAGGATTGTGGCAAGACCCGAAACCCCGCCGTTTACAATCTTATTGGGTGTAAAGAATACACTTATGGCAAATGCTACGATTATAGCACTTACGGTTCTAAGGAACCATATAAAAAACCTGTTTCGTGCAACTGTGCTGTTTGCTTGCTCCATGATGCAACACCTCTCACATTAGTCGTCTATTGAATTATCTGTAGCCTTTGCGTATATGAGCTTAACATCCTGAGAAGGCTCTTTGTCCATAAAAGTTACAACAACTGCAAGGACTGCACTTACTATAAAGCCTGGGATTATCTCGTAGATACCAGTTAGCGCAGAAAGTGAAGCACCGCCTGCAACGGGTGCCCACAGCCAGAACATATCAACCAAAGCTCCCGAAACAATACCTGCAACTGCACCCTTATATGTAAATCTCTTCCAGAAAAGCGAAAGAAGAACTGTAGGACCAAACGCCGCACCGAAGATACCCCATGCGTTAGAAACAAGGTTCATAATCGCCTGTGCCGCTTCTCCCTCGCTGCTTGCTATAAAATATGCAACAACGGAAATAAGTATAACAACTATTCTTCCTACCCAAAGTGTTTCCTTGTTGGAAGCATTTTTTCTTATAATGGGCTTATATATATCGCTTGTAAAGGACGATGCCGCAACAAGAAGCTGTGAATCTGCTGTAGACATTGATGCCGCAATTATTGCCGCAAGAAGAAGTCCTGCTATAAACGAGGGGAATACATATTTTGCAAGTCTTACAAATATCAAGGACTGCTGACCGTTTGCAAGAAGCTCTGCCGAAAGGTCTGTTCCGTTATCATAAACAAACATTCTTCCAAAATATGCAATAACTATTGTTGCCGCGAGAGAAAGCACAACCCATATGATAGCAACTGTTGCAGACTTCCTTACCATAGAGGGCTTTTCGATAGCCATAAACCTTACAATAATATGAGGCATACCGAAGTAGCCGAGACCCCAGCCGAGGCCCGAAAGGATTTCCTGCCAGCTTGCATTAAAGAAGTTAGCTACAAAATGAAATTCCTCGCCCGAGGGTCCTGTGTATACAGTATTCAAAGCAGCTTTGTCAAGGTTTTCGCTAAAGCCCACTACAATCGGAACAAGAAGAAGAGCACCAAGCATCAAAAGTCCCTGGAAGAAGTCTGTCCAGCATACTGCACTAAATCCGCCGAGGAAGGTGTATGCAATAACGATTGATGCAAATATCAGCATTGCCGCAGTTTTATCTAGAGTGGGAACGAGTGTTGTGAACACATCTGTTCCTGCAACAAATGCGGATGCAACATAAATTGTAAAGCAAACAAGGAAAACTACCGCACAAATAATACTTACAGTAGGATTCTTGCTTACAAAACGGTTGGAAAGATACTGCGGAAGTGTGATGGAATCGTTAGCCGCCTTGGAGAACTTACGAAGTCTCTTGGCAACGAGTATCCAGTTAGCCGCCGTACCGATGGCAAGACCTATGCCTATCCATGCCTGACCGAAGCCGAATGCAAGGATGCTTCCGGGAAGACCCATAAGAAGCCAGGCACTCATGTCCGATGCCTGAGCACTCATTGCGGTAACCCACGGACCCATAGCTCTTCCGCCAAGGAAATAATCCTTATCGGTAATTACCTTGGAGCGTACGAAGAAGTAAACACCTATTGCTACCATGGCAATAAAGTAGAGTACAAATGCAAAAATATCCATTGATTAAATCACCTCTATATAAAAATATATTTCATTTTACCACATATTAACACAAAATGCAACATCATTTCTCTTTGCATCAAAAAGGAATTTATCTGACATGACCGTCGCCCTTAACAACATATTTATATGATGTAAGCTCTTTTATACCCATAGGGCCTCTTGCGTGAAGCTTCTGTGTGCTTATTCCTATCTCTGCGCCGAAGCCGAATTCAAAGCCGTCGGTAAATCTTGTGGATGCATTGACATATACAGCCGCCGCATCTATTGCGGATACAAAAAGCTCCTGTGCCTCTCTGTCCTCCGCTACTATACATTCCGAATGGCCTGTTGAATATCTTCGGATGTGGTCTATCGCCTCATCCGCTCCCCATACCGACCTTACGCTTATGGCATAGTCAAGAAATTCTGTTCCGTAGTCTTCCTCTGTTGCCTCTCTTACGCATGTGAGCTTATTCATTATATCAGGCGAGGCGTATACCTTGACATTCTTTTTTGCAAATTCCTCATCAAGCATTCGGAAAAAGGCATCGTCAGTATCCTTGTGAACAAGAAGTGTCTCCGCTGCATTGCATACCGAGGGTCTGCTGGTTTTGGCATTGACGACGATATCAACAGCTTTCTTAATATCTGCGGATTTGTCCACATATATATGGCAGTTGCCCACACCTGTTTCTATAACGGGAACGGTAGAGTTATTTACAACCGCATTTATAAGTCCCGCACCGCCTCGGGGAATGAGGACATCTATATATCCTTTGAGCCTCATCATCTCGTTTGCGCTGTCTCTTGAGGTATCTGTTACAAAGCCTATTATATCGCTGTCTGCACCTATAGCCTTAAGGGCATCTCTCATGACCTTTACTATGGCGGTATTGGTGTTTATTGCTTCCTTGCCTCCCCTGAGTATTACTGCATTGGATGCCTTGATGCACAAAACCGCTGTATCTACCGTAACATTGGGGCGCGCCTCATATATAATACCTACCACACCCATAGGTACTGTGTGCTTTTCTATAACAAGTCCGTTCGGTCTCTGCCAGCTGTCTATGACAATTCCCACAGGGTCATCAAGCTCTGCTACCTTTAGAACTCCGTCGGCAGATGCGATTATCCTCTCCTTAGTAAAGAGAAGTCTGTCGAGCATTGCACCCTTTGTACCTGAGTTTCTTGCGTTTTCTATATCCTTTTTGTTCTCTTCTTCTATATAACCTGCATTTTGTATAAGGCTGTGTGCGATTTGCTTAAGCATTTCATTTTTTTCATAGGGGGTCATTGCCATAAGGGACAACGATGCCTTTCTGACACTCGCACCGATTTTCGTAAGCTCTGTCATTTTGTTACCGTCCTTTTGAATAATGTTCCCACACTCTTGCCGTCAAGCAGACTATAAACTATATCGGGGTCTGCGCCGTTTAATATATACATATCTATTCCTGCATCGTTGGCTATCCCCGCGGCTGTAAGCTTGGTTATCATACCGCCTGTTCCTCTGTCGCTTCCTGCTCCCGAGGCAAGAGCCTTGATTTCGTCTGTGACCTCTTCCACAACGGGAATGAGCCTGGCATTGGGGTTGGTATTGGGGTTGTCGTCATAGAGTCCGTCTATGTCAGAAAGTATTACAAGAAGGTCCGCACCGATAAGCTTGGCAACTGTTGCAGAGAGGGTATCGTTATCGCCGAATTCTATCTGTTCTGCGCTTATTGTATCGTTCTCATTGACGATGGGCAGAGCACCGAGCGAAAGAAGTGTTTCGAATGTGTTCTGTGCATTGGTTTTGAGTATCTCATTGTCAATTACATCTTTAGTAAGAAGAAGCTGTGCAACCGTATGGTTGTAACCAGAGAAAAGACGGGAATAAAAATCCATAAGCTCGCATTGTCCGATTGATGCGAGAGCCTGCTTTTCCCTTGTGTTTGCGGGGCGGGTCTTAATGCCGAGCTTGCCCATGCCCACGCCTACGGCACCGCTTGTAACAAGTATGATATCCTTGCCCTGATTTTTGAGGTCCGAAAGCACCTTGACCAGCTTTTCTACACGGCGGATGTTAATTCCTCCTCCCGAATATGTAAGAGTTGAGGTTCCGACCTTGAAAACAACTCTTTTTGCATCCTTTAATGACATATAAATCATCTCCATGATATAATTTTCTTATGCGTAATTTTATAAAGACGAAATCAATACAATTGCTTCGCACGCTTTGCGATATCCCATATCACACTTGGTATGAATTTTGGGAACATTAGGCTCAAATCTTTGTAAAAATACCGCCGCGATGACACGCTCACTCAGAGCGAGGCATCGCTAAAATCGACGGACAGCAGCGGAAATTTGATTCCGTCGATTTTACGGGATTTTTACTTTGATTTGAGCCGAATGTTCTGCCCCAAAATTCATAAGGCGTGTGCTACGGGATACCGCATATCGTACGAGCGCACAGCAGAGGATATTCAATACGATGCTTTTTGCGGATTTCAAGTTAAAACAGATGCCTTAAATCCAGCAAAAAACGGAGTAAAATTACCGAAAATCAATTTCCGCTGCGGTTCGGGAATTTTAGCGATGCCAAGCTCTGAGTGAGCTTGTCAGCGCGGCTTCGTTTTTTGTGCAGATTTTAGGTAGCTGTTCTTGAAATCCGCACTTAGCAGCGATTGAATATCCTCTGGTGAAGCTCATCATGAAATTTACCCTTTACAGAATTGGTCATAGTATAAATATTTAAAAATATAGAGGTCGATGCCTCCATCGACCCGAAATGAATAAAATTCCGGGCGGATGCAGGTGCCCTGAGCATCGCGAAAAAATACTCCTTGGGTACATCCACCCCTACAAATAAATTATTTATATATGATATTTCTTACTGACGGAGATTTTCTCTTCCCTGTCTGAGCTTGTCGCCTATGCTCTTGACATCAATCTCTACTCTTTCGAGAAGCTCGTCCGCAAACTTGATAGCCGCAAGCTTAATCTCTCTGCCGTCCTTCTGTGCCTTAGATATGATATCGTTGGCATTGGCGGTTGCCTGCTTTGTAATCTCATGCTCGTCCACAAGACCCATAATCTTGTGTTCTGCTTCCTTAATCTTGGCATCAGCTTGCTTCTGTGCATCGGAAATAATCTTCTTGGAGTCTTCTGCAATAGATTTTGCCACTCTGATTTCATCAGGAAGCTGGAGGCTTATGTCATTGATAAGAGACATAACTCTCTCCTTGTCGATAAAGGTCTTTTTGATAACGGGTATTTCAAAACCTTTTTCTATAATTTCTTCGAGTTCGCTAAGCATTTCTATAACATCCATCATTCGTTCTCCTCCCATAATTTGGATTTTTAAGCCTTTAGCCGAAATTTATATTTAAAACCAACTTAAGTATTGGTAGTTTTGGCTAGTGCCTGTTGTGCTTTTTTTGTAACAGCTTCTATCATGTCATCGGGAACAAGTCCCTCAAGGCATCCGCCGTGTCGGGCAACCTCTTTGACTATGCTTGAGCTGAGATATTGATATTTGGCGCTTGTCATCATAAACAGTGTTTCTATATCTCTTGACAGCTTGTGGTTCATAAGTGCCATCTGGAATTCGTATTCAAAATCAGATATAGCCCTTAACCCCTTGATAATGATACCTGCATTTTTTCGGCTCATATAGTCTACCAAGAGGCCTGAAAAAGTGTCTACTTCAACATTTGGAAGCTCCTTTGTGGCTCTGCGGATAAATTCCATACGCTCCTCTATGCTGAACAGAGGATTCTTTGCGCTGTTTACGAGAACTGCCACATATACCTTGTCGAAGGTTCTGGCAGAACGGCGGATAATGTCTATATGTCCGTTTGTTATCGGGTCAAAGCTACCGGGATAAACAGCTATTTTCTTCATGTCTTATGCTTCCTCCAGAATGCAGAGTCTCACCTTGCCGTAGGTCTTGTCCTTGATTACAGAGAAGCCGTCATGTATCGGGCAGTAATCTGCCCTGCATTCCACAACTATTACACCGCCTTCTTTAAGCAGTGACCGCTTCTTGATTATATCAAGTGCGGGGATGTACATATCTCCGTCATACGGCGGGTCCATAAATATGATGTCAAAGCACTTGTCTGTGCTATGGAGAAAGTCTGTATAGTTGCTCCTTATGATATATGCCCTTTCCGAAAGACGGCATGATGTAATATTTCTTGTCACAATATCCAGAGCGTCCTTGCTGTTGTCAACAAAGGTACATTCGCTTCCGTATCTGCTTAAGAGCTCTATTCCGAGTGCTCCGCTTCCTGCAAAAAGGTCAAGCCCTGTTGCATCCTGCGTCATGCCGAAAAGCATACTGAAAAGTGCCTCCTTGACCCTGTCAAGAGTGGGTCGTGTGTCCATACCCTCAAGACTTTCCAGCTTATGCCCTCTGAGGGTTCCCGAAATAACTCTCAATACGAATTCTCCTTTACAGACCTATCCATGATACTTATAATCATTATATACCCATCTAATGAGTTTGTCAATAAATTTTGTACTCTTTTATAATGAAGTTTTTTTATAAAAATTCAGGTTCGGGCGTAATTTTGTGCGAAAAGTATTTGAAATCTTGCATTTTGTGTGTTATACTGTATGTTGAAATAATGTTTTATCACGAGAGGATGAAAATAATGGAAAAGAAAAATTTGGACTGGGGCTCACTCGGCTTTGGTTATGTACAGACAGATTACCGCTTTGTAGCAAACTTCAAGGACGGTAAGTGGGACGAGGGCGAACTTACGACAGACAATCAGGTTGTCCTCAATGAGTGTGCAGGTGTGCTTCAGTATGCACAGACCTGCTTTGAGGGTCTTAAGGCATATACAACAGAAAACGGCGACATCGTGGTATTCCGCCCCGACCTCAACGCACAGAGAATGGCAGACTCCTGCAGAAGAATGGAAATGCCCGTCTTCCCCGAAGACAAATTCATCGAAGCGGTGGAAAAAGTAGTTAAAGCAAACGCACAGTGGGTACCTCCCTTTGGAAGCGGTGCTTCGCTTTATCTGCGTCCCTACATGTTCGGCTCCGATGCCGTAATCGGTGTTAAGCCTGCAACGGAATATCAGTTCCGTATTTTTGCAACACCTGTAGGTCCTTACTTCAAGGGCGGTGCAAAGCCCCTTACACTCAGAGTATGCGACTTTGACCGTGCTGCTCCCTGCGGTACAGGTCACATCAAGGCAGGTCTCAACTACGCAATGAGCCTCCATGCAATAGTTACAGCACACGACGAGGGCTATGATGAGAATATGTATCTTGACGCAAAGACAAGAACATATGTGGAAGAAACAGGCGGAGCTAACTTCCTCTTTGTAACAAAAGACGGCAAGGTAGTAACTCCCAAGTCCTCCACAATACTCCCCTCAATTACAAGAAGATCACTCGTTCAGGTAGCAAAAGACTATCTCGGTCTTGAAGCAGAAGAGAGAGAAATCCCCCTCTCCGAAGTAAGCGAGATGGCAGAATGCGGTCTCTGCGGTACAGCAGCTGTTATCTCTCCTGTAGGAAAGATAGTTGACCACGGCAAGGAAATCTGCCTTCCCAGCGGAATGACCGAAATGGGTCCCATTACCAAGAAGCTCTATGACACACTCACAGGTATACAGATGGGAAGAATAGAAGCTCCCGAGGGCTGGATAAGAGTAATTAAATAATGAAGCAAAAAAGAATTGCAACCGTCCAGGATATATCCTGCTTTGGCAAATGCTCACTCACTTGTGCAATACCCATAATTTCTGCGTTTGGAATGGAGCCTGTTGTACTTCCTACGGCTATACTTTCCACCCATACGGGAGCAGGCTTTGAGGGTTACAGCTTCAGGGACCTGAGCTGTGACATGAGAGATATTATAGAGCACTGGTCAATACTCGGACTTGAGTTCGATGCTCTGTATTCGGGATATCTCGGAAGCGAGGAGCAGATAGATATTGTCGAGAAGTTTTTCCACGACTTCAAAACAAAGGAAAACTTCATATTCGTAGACCCCGTTATGGGTGACGGAGGCGAGCTTTACCGCGGATTTGACCAGAGCTTTGCAGCTCGGATGTACAGTCTGTGCTCCCACGCGGATATCATTTGCCCCAATGTGACCGAGGCGGCATTCCTCTCAGGAATTCCCTATGAAGCTGACCACGGAATTGAATATGTCCGCACACTCGCACATGAGCTATCGGGCATAGGTGCAGGACTTATTATCATTACGGGGCTTTCGCAGGGCATGGGCTTTGGTGCGATGTGTCTTGATGTCAAATCAGGTAGGGAATATGTCTGCTTGAGAGACAGGATAGAGGGAACATACTACGGAACGGGCGATATATTCGCAAGTGTTATGTGTTCTTCACTCACATGCTCAAACAGTATAGAAAGCTCTCTGGAAAAGGCTACGGACTTCGTATACCGCAGTATACTTAATACTCAGGACGAAAAAGATAAATATTATTACGGGGTTAAGTTTGAACAACTGTTAAGGACCTTAACCAACTAAAAATGGCGGTGTAAAAAACTTTTGTTTTTTACACCGCCATTCAATTTGCAGTAACAACTTATCTTATAATCTGAATTCCGAGCATGTTACAGAGATTTTCTATAAGCTCTGTATTGTCGCCGTAGGAAATGATGTAGTGCTGGCACATTACATTCTGTGCAAAGCTCTCGGCATCTTCAAGAATAATTTCCAGACCGGGGAGCTGTGGTGCAGGCTGTGTCCAGCCGGCTTCTTCCCACTTGCGCGGTGTGATGCCCTCGCCTGTAACCATGTGCATATAATAAAGACCGTCATCATATGTAAGTCTGCACATAGTAACCTTGCCGGGTTTAACACGGCTTACATTGAGGATTCCCTCGGAAAGCTCGCCGAATGCTGCGGGCATTACGGTAACGGAGCCGTCAACAACCTCTGCAGGAACATAGTCGGGAACACCTGCGAGCACTCTGTCCTCAAAGAATTCATAGAATTCGAGGTAGAATGCACACTGTCCTGTGAGGTACTTAACCATAAGCTGAGTAATTGTACCCAAGGCGTCGTTTTCGGGGATTGTGCAAAGTCCTGCTTCATCGGAAAGAAGCATAAATATGGGTGCGGGAGGGAAGCCGAGAAGCTTCTTCATGCCGTCAACATCCTTTAAGGATATAGCGTCATAGCCTCTTTCATCACATATGGACTTAACTGCAAGGTAGTAGCCTGCAGCTTTCTTCATGCTTTCGGGATTTGCAGCCTTTACAAAATTCCACTTGGACATGCACTTATCAATAACTTCCTGAATCTGTGCATCGGTAAACTGATTGTAGCGCTGTTCGATTTCCAGCATTTCGAAGGTTTCTATTTCGGGTCCGATTTCTCTCTTGAGTGAGGGACCGTCTGCCTGTGTGCCGTAGAGGTTCATGTCTCTGTAGCCTGCCATACCGCTTCTTGCGTGGCGGAGCTTAGCCATAGCAGATGCAGCCTTTGCATAGTTTGCAACAACATCCGTCTTGGATTTGAGACCGATTATATCATACACAAACTTGAATGTGTATCCGAGGTCATAGAATGTCTTGCGGATAGCACTTGTACCTGCCTGGTCTGCAGTTGTAACAAGTCTGCCGTCAGATTCTATCCAGCCGCAAAGTCCCCAAAGCACCATCGGTTTGTGACGGAAGTGCTCTGTAACCTTAACTACTGCATGAGTGGGAATCCAGCCTGCTATGCAGACTACGAGCACATCAAAGCTCTGGTTTTCCAGTGCTGCGATTGCCTTTTTGACATCTTTTTCCTCATAATCATCAGTAACAGGATATACGCTCAAAAGGTCAAGACCCTCTGCCTTGAGTCCTGCTTCTGCGTCCTTGCATTTTTTGATTATAATATCGGCGGGAGTATTAACCTCGCCAAAGCCGACAAATGCAACTTTTGCCATATCAATTTTCCTTTCTTATATTAAGTATACTGTCATATTTCATAAATGCCTTGTATACCTCGTCATAATTAGCTCCTGTGGGAGTATATATCTTGTCTGTCACAATAAGCTCACACGCGTCCTTAACAGATGCGAATACTCCTGCTCCGACACCTGCAAGAATTGCAGAGCCAAGGCAAGCGGCTTCCTTATTTTTAAGGGTAACGAGCTTTTTGCCTGTTATGTCGGTTTTCATATTGCACCATACACTGCTCTTTGCACCGCCGCCCATTACACGGATTTCGTTAACGGGAACGCCCAGATAATCAAGGTTGCCCTTTAGCATACATGCTACAGACTCCATAATGCTTCTTACAAAGTGAGCAGGTGTATGCTCGGGTGTGATACCCGTGAAGCTTCCTCTTGCATCGGGGTTGTACTTAGGCATGGTAGAGCCGCAGAGGTAAGGCAGGAAGGTAAGACCGTCACAGCCTACATTTATTCTGTCTGCCATGTCGCTAAGCTCCTCGAAGGAATGTTCCTTTAAGAAGTTGTCTCTCATCCATTTGAGTGCCATTCCCGCGGTGGGACTCCACGAAAGAAGTGCAAAGGAGCCGTCAAAGCTGTAATGACAGGGAACAAAGCTGTCCTCGCCAAACGGAGGCATAGTATCTGTAGGTACATATATAGCCATTGTAGTACCTGTCATGGCACTTACAGTACCCTTGGATATAACACCTGCACCGATTGCTCCTGCAACCTGGTCCATTGCGGAGGTTACAACCTTGATGCCGTCATACTCTCCGATAAGCTTACCGCTGTCCTCAAGTGAGGGAAGCTGGTCTTCACTAACGCCTATGAAATCAAGCATCTCACCCCACCACTTATCGCCCTTGATATCAAAGTAGATAGTGGAGGACTGCAGGGTTTTCTCTGTGATGAACTTGCCCGTGAGCTTATAGAGAAGATAGTCTTCAAGAAGAAATATTTTCTTTGTCTTTGCCCATACTTCAGGTTCGTTACGCTTTACCCATAAGAGCTTACAGGCCGGCCAGGTTGCTGTAACCTCGGGCTGGCCTGTAATTTCGTATACTTTTTTGCGGCCAAAATGCTTTTCTATAATTTCTGCCTCTTCGGTGGCACGGTTGTCGAGCCACACGATAGCATCGCGAACAGGGTTACCGTCCTCATCTGTGAGAATGAGGGTTTCGCACTGTGTGTCTATAGCAAGGCAGTCAATGGAAGATTTGTTTCCTATTGTGCCGAGTGCATTTTGAAGCAGGCTCCAGTATTTTTCTGCCGGAAGCTCTACTATATTTCCGCTTGCGTTAACTTTATAATCCTCTGAAGCTGTGGCAATCTCATTTAGCTTTTCGTCAAACAACACCGCCTTGACGGAGGTGGTTCCAAAATCAATTCCCAAGCATTTCATAGTTAACTATCTCCTGATATTATCTCTGCTGCTGAAGTGTGTAGTGTACATCGTATGCCTTTTCTTCATCTGTGTACTTACGGAGAGTGTCAATAACCTCGCCGTTGTTCCACTTTCTGTCTTCTACATCGTCAGCTATACCCATAACTGTAACATTAACCTGTCTTCTTCTTGCACGAACATGATCCCAGTCTACGAAGTAAACATGAGCGAATTCGCCTCCGTCAAGCTCGCCGTCCTTAATTGTCATAGCTTCGCTTCTGCCGAAGAATACGCTTCTTAAGTGACCGTCTGTGTTCATGCTTGTGAAGTCGCCCGGCTCGTTAACATATCTGCCGAACTGTGCGTGGATGGGACCCGGATGACGGTAGTCACCTTCATCTGTGTAATCGGGGATCATCTTTCTCATGATATCAAGAAGGTCATGCTGGAGATATTCGAGATCGAAGGAATCGATATCGTGTGAGCACTCCTGAACCATTACGGAGCAGGTTGTGTGGTGAGAAGCGATAGTAACTGTACCGTTCTTAACACCGGATGCCTTAACGATTTCGATGATTTCCTTAGAAATATCGTGGAATGTGGGTATCCAACCTCTTGACTGTAATTCTAACTCTTTCTGAAAAAACTTAAATTCCATCTTAAAAATCCTCCTTAAAGTTAAAAAATATATAATTTTTAATAAAAATTATTTCGGTAAATTATTTCTTGTTTAACCTTTCGCCTACTGCTCCGCCCGGATGCACCAAGGCAAACTGTTCATTCTGAAATCCTGTTTCCTCTATAAGTGCTGTCTGGAGCACATGGAATATAACCGCAAGGGATGTTGATGATGTAGTACCCTGACAGTTGTACTTGTCTGTTTCCTTATTGACATACTGCTTTAATACAACATCTGCACCCTCTGCAAGAGGAGACTCCAGATTTTCTGTAATAGAAATTACTTTTACTCCCTTTGTCTTGCATATGTCAAGTATGGGAAGCAGTTCTTTTGTCTTACCGCCTCTGGAAGCAAAAACCATTACATCGCCCTTCTGCAGATATCCTGTAGCGCCGTGAACCGCCTCTGCAGGAGATATAAATCTTGCGGGCTGGTCTATACAGCACATAAGATGTGCAAAGTGCTGACAGATAATTCCCGAGTGGCCGCAGCCTGCTGTGCCTATTCTCTCGGCATTCTTAAGAAGCTCAACCGCCTTGGAATAAGCCTCCTCGTCAAAGTATTCTGCCATGGTCCTTATACATTCGCTCTCTGTGATGTAAGCTTCCTTAGCCATGCGTAATGCTTCGCTGTTCATATGTAATTACCTCATTTCGTCCCAAGCTTTGCGGAGGTTGTAGAGCATTTCTTCAACCATTGCATACGGGTCGTCAGCCTTGATGATACCGCTTGTTGAGCCTGTAGCCTGTGCACCCAGCTTGATAGTGTTATAAACATCCTGACCATTGGATATACCTGCACCCTGGAGAACCATGATGTCGGGGTTAATCTCTCTTACGGTCTCAATTGTTTCTATAACATAGTTGGAGTCGCTTGTCTGACCCGTACCGATGAGGTCTGTAGGCTCTGCAACTATGAGGTTGGGGGACATCTTTGCAATAGTCTTTACATCTTCTACTGTATTTGCACAAACGATAGTACCGAGTCCCACCTCGTCTGCTCTCTTTATAGTCTTTTCTACCTCTTCCATGGTGAGGGGCTTTTCTGCATGGTTGAGCATAACGCCCTTTGCTCCTGCAGCCTTGACAGCTTCGGGAAGCACGCTTCCGAGTCCTCTGCCTACGGGAAGATAATCCATGTGCTGTGCGAACACAAAAATTCTCTCTGTGTTGTCTGCAAGAAGCTTGATGTCTGTGTACTGAGGAGTAACGATTACATCAACATCATACTTCATAGCTGTGGCATCGATAACCTTGGCGAGCTTAAGCATCTTTTCGCCGTATAAAAATGCCTTTGGTCCCACCTCAAAGAAAGGCGGTTTAATACCTAAATCCTTAAACATTTCGTCCACTTTCCTTTCTACATATTTTGATACTTAAATTGTATAACACAATAGGTCAAATGTCAACAGTTTTTCTTATGATTAGCTTACTTTTTTGTGCTTTTCATAATCAATTCGAAAGATAACAGACACTAAAAATGTTGATTATTGAGGCTCTCTGTGATATAATGATTTCAAGCGAAGCTTGAAATCGTCGATATGAATTCTTGTCAGAATTCTCGATATGTCATAAATGACTCGATATGTGCTTCGCACTCGATATGTTGCTGACGCAACGAGAATTCATATCATATCGAGTTTTGAGTGAAACGAAAAACATATCGATTTTACGGAGTAAAAATATCGAGCAGACTTTAGTCTGCATATCGAAAAAAGGAGACTGTGATGGAGCAGAACAAAAATCAATTAAGAGAGGAATCAATAGAATTTGCAATAACTGTTTCAGATATATGTGATAATATAAAAGGATGCAGTGTGTATGTAAATCAACTTTTGCGTTCATCATCTTCAATCGGTGCAAATATTCATGAAGCAAAATATGCGCAAAGCAGGTTAGACTTCATACATAAACTCGAGATTGCATTAAAAGAAAGTTCTGAAACAGATTATTGGCTTGAGCTTATATATAGAAAGAATAAATTTAGTGAAGAAATATATAAAACCTTAAAAAATGATTGTGGTATTATTCGAAGAAAGCTAATAGCATCAATTACAACTGCAAAGAAAAATCAAGATAATACTGGCATCTAAATTGTTCACTAATTCTATAATGAGTTTGCAAAGCAAACTCAATGAATTGCCTTCGGCATGAATTGAAATCTAAAGATTTCATGAATTGAGCCTTGTGGCTCATGAATTGCACTTCGTGCATTATAAAGGCAATTCAATTCATGGAGCGATAGCGAGAAGCCATTAAAAGGGGTGTGATATGCTGTGATTGCAGAAGAACGCAAGCAAAGAATTCTGGAAATGCTTAAGGAAAACGATACGGTAAAGGTATCGGAATTAAGTCAGCTTTTCGGTGTATCGGAGGTTACAATCCGTGCCTATCTTGCCGATATGGAAAAAAAGGGTCTGCTCTCGAGGATACACGGCGGAGCGATGAGCTCATACAAGCCGTACTACAGCATGAACCTCAATCAAAGGCTTGAAACAAATCAGGGCGAAAAGGTGGAAATAGCCGACAAAATCGCACAGATGATAGAGCCAAACGATACAATAATGCTAAACTCAGGTACGACAACCCTCATCACATTCCGTAAGATACCAAAAACCTACAATCTCAATATAGTGACCAATTCCATCGCAATTGCACTGGAGGCATCCAACAACCCCAACTACAATGTTGTCCTTGTGGGAGGCTCTGTCAACACAAAGTATCAGTTCACCTACGGAAGCGATGCGGCAAGACAGATACATAACTATCACGCGGACAAGCTCATACTTTCGGTAGACGGAATAGATGCCAGAAGAGGCTTTACCACATACTACAACAAGGAAGCGGATGTTGATACCGCCATGATAGCTCAGTCTGATACAAGAATAATTGCGGCAGACTTTACAAAGTTCCGAAGATGTGCATTTGCAAAGATATCCGATGTGTCTGTTGCGGATATTATAGTAACAAATTCTTCGGCGGATATGGCAATCCTCGAAGAGCTTCAAAAGATGGGAATAGAAATTTGTCTTACATGATGATACAAAATATACATAAAAATAGGCTCCCTTGTGTAAAGGGAGCTGTCGAACGCAGTTAGACTGAGGGATTGTTTTTAGGCTTTTATTTTTACATTTCCTGCATGGCTTCTGCTTGTTTTACTTCCCAACTCGGAATTCAACGCAATACATCTCCCTTTGAATTTTGTTATGTTGTACCATAATCTATCAAGGTTTGCCATATGTATGTTTTATCAATTTCCAAATAGTTTATTACAATTACTGTGTAAAACCTTAATCAAACAAATCCAAAAGTTCCTCGGTTGCTTCCTCATATTTTTCTACAAGCTCGTTATATTTCTTGAGATAATTCGGATATTTTCCGTTCTCTCCCACTACATAGCCGTAACATTCGCTGTAGCAAAAATACACCCTGTCTGCAAGAGAGCCTGCCTTATCGCCTCCCAGAGCTTTTATTACATCTCTGCGGTGGCTTATCGGTTCTCTCGTTTTTTTGATTTCGTCTATTTTTTCCTTGCACTTTTCCCTTAGTGCCTGCGCGGACTCTATATATGTAATCCAGTCCTTGCTGTATACCTCGTCTTCATAGCTCTGCGCAAGAGAGGATATCATCTCTATTGCACCGTCTGCAAGGACTACCATCTCATGGCTTGCGTGCTTTACTTCCTCCTGTCTTTTCTGAGCATTTGTTATGCTTATAACAATTGACAGGGCTATAATAATTGCCAGAAGCAGAGGAACGCTTATTTTGAGCCATTTTGGAAGCTTCCTTACCTTGTCGGCAAGGGTCGGGGGTGTATAACTATTTATTTCTTCGCTTTCCTTTATATACTCCGAAACATTGCATCCGCATTTTGAACAAATATTTTCGCCGTCGCCAAGCTTTGCCCAGCAGTTAGGACAGCGGTTTTCTGTATCGGTATTGCAATATGGGCATATTTTGATGCCGTCTTCTATTTCCATTTTACAGTTTTTGCATATCATATCTTATTCCTCCAGAAATGTATGTCTCTCACCCTTTGACTTGTATTCTACAAAGGTATCTATATGAACATTATGTATACTCTTAAAAAGATTGTGTTCTATCATGGGGTTTGTTTTCTTCAGACTCGCGATAAGCTCCTTTGTTTCCTTTCGCTTTGACATTGATTCAAAGTGAGACTTCTCGGTATCCGCAGTGAATTTGCACGCACAGTTAAGGAATTCAAGCTCATTGTACCTCGCCCATGCTATAATACTCTCCTCCCCTATGCAGAACATAGGGCGGATAAGCTCCATTCCCTCAAAGTTGGTGCTCCTGAGCCTTGGAAGCATCGCCTGAAGCTGAGAAGAATACATCATTCCCATAAGCGTTGTCTCTATGACATCGTTCATATGATGCCCAAGCGCTATTTTGTTGCATCCCATTTCCTTTGCCTTAGAATAGAGGTGGCCTCTTCTCATTCGGGCACACAGATAACATGGCGAGCTGTCAACGGAATCTGCAACCTCGAATATGTCCGTTTCAAAGACCGTAACGGGCACCTCGAGAACCTTGGCATTGCTCTCTATCCGTTCAAGGTTCTTTTGGCTGTAGCCCGGGTCCATAACAAGATACACAAGCTCAAAGCTCACCTTACTGGTCCTTTGAAGAAGACCCATGAGCTTTGCCATGAGCATGGAATCCTTACCGCCCGATATACAGACGGCTATCCTATCGCCCTCATCTATAAGGCTGTAGCGCTGAACCCCCGCTATAAAAGGGTTCCACAGTTCTTTTCGGTATTTTTTTATTATACTTCTCTCTGCAATCTGTGCCTTTGTAAGTTCTCTTGCCATCAGTCTATTATTCCTCCGCCGACTACTCTGTCTCCATCATATACAACCGCTGATTGACCCTTTGCCGATGCCCTCTGAGGCTCGTCAAAAACAAGCCTAGCCCTTAGTCCGTCTTCTATGATAAGTGTGCAGGACTGCTCCGTCTGGTTGTAGCGAATCTTTGCTTTGGTCTCCTTGTAATCCTTATATATAAGATTAAAATCCTTAAGAAATACCTCTTTTGTAAAAAGGTCGTCATTTGAGCCAAGCACGACCTCATTGGTCTCGGGGTTTTTTGATACCACATACATAGGCTTTCCAAAGGCGATACCAAGACCCTTTCGCTGTCCCTGAGTGTAATTTATTATACCTCTGTGCGTTCCGATAACATTGCCCTTAGTGTCAAGGAATTTGCCCTCGGGGTATTTTTTGTTTCTGTAGCTTTCTATAAACGAAGCATATTCGCCGTCGGGCACAAAGCAGATGTCCTGACTGTCGCTCTTTCGTGCGGTTACAAGTCCCTCTCTCTCTGCAATCTCCCTTGCCTCAGCCTTTGTTAAACTTCCGAGGGGGAAAAAGCAATTTTTAAGCACATCGGCGCATAAGCTCCACAGCACATAGCTCTGGTCTTTTTTTATATCCTTTGCCTTGAAAAGACCGCCCTTTCCGTCTGATATTGCATAGTGGCCTGTAACTATAGTATCACACCCATGGCTTTTTGCCATATCCATGAGTCTTCCGAACTTGAAATGGCGGTTGCACATAATGCAGGGATTGGGTGTCGCCCCCTCTTCGTAGCGGGAAACAAAATCTTCCATCACAATATTCCTAAAATCCTGTCTCATATCAAAGACATGGTGCTCTATCCCTAAATAAGTGCATATTCTTTTGGCATCTTTTGCATCTTGTCCGCCGTCTCCATGGAGAAGCATGGTAGCACCTATGCACTCATATCCCGCCCTCATTGCAAGATATGCACATACGCTCGAATCCACTCCTCCGCTCATGGCAATTAGTGCTTTTTTCATTTTTTTATCTCCAAAATATCCTTAATAACCTCCGATGCAATAATCATTCCTGCAACAGGAGGCACAAATGAGGTTGAGGCAGGAACAGTTTTCTTGCTGTCGGGGTTTAATTCCCGATATCTTTTTACTGCCTCTTCATCGGGTGCCATAGGCTTTTCCTCCGAATAAACAACCTTAAGAGAAGCTACTCCCCTCTTCTTTAATTCATATCGCATAACCCTTGCAAGAGGACAGACCGATGTGCTGTAAATATCCGCCACCTTAAGTGCCGTAGGGTCGGTTTTATTGCCCGTTCCCATAGAGGAAATGATGGGAATTCCCATATCAGTGCACCTTAGAGCAAGGTCGATTTTTGCCGTGACGGTGTCTATGGCATCTACCACATAGTCAAATTTATTAAGCTCAAATTCCTCCGCCCTTTCGGGAAGATAGAATACATCATGGACATTTACACGGCAGTCGGGATTTATATCCTTTATTCTCTCTCTGAAAAGCTCTGTTTTTTTCATTCCGACAGTTGAGGTAAGTGCTATAAGCTGTCTGTTGATATTGGTTATATCAACTGTGTCGGAGTCTATTATGTCGATTTCGCCGACACCTGCCCTTGCAAGTGCCTCTACCGCATAGCCCCCCACACCGCCGAGACCAAAAACTGCAACTCTTGTCTGCGACAGTCTCTTTAGTGCTGTCTCGCCGAATATCAGTTCGCTTCGTGAAAATCTCATATATATTACCTAATTCTGCTTTCTCACTATTTTGTATTCATCATACATGCTGAAGTATGAGCACTCTGAGTAGGGCTGAGACATATATTTTGCAATATCGTCCTCGTCGAGACTTATACTGCAACACTCATCCTCCCCGTCATAGTATGCACACATCTCACATTGTGTTATTCTCTTGTCGCTCATTTCTTATACACTCCGCTTATACCCTTGTTTTCCGAGTCATTCATATAGAGGTCTGTAACCTTAATTCTGCTGTTTTCCCTGATAAGCTCAAGAATAACAAGTCTCTCGCCCTCGGTAAAAACTGCCTTTGTGGAATCGGGCTCGAGGCATTTTAGATTTTTTACAACCTCTTCGCCATCCTCGATTGTCTTGTAGGTGCAGAGCACATAGCCCTCCTTGATGCCGTATACGGATATCTCAAGTCCTGTTTCCTCGCACACATACTCTCCATTCCAAAGCGAATTTCCAAAGTTCTGGGGCGTTTCGCCATATGGAAGTCTGTAATACTTGCCTGTCCAGTTCTCCATTCTGCGAGTGTTCTTGTCTGTCCACATATCGTCTATGGTAACAATTTCTGCATCGGTAGAAAGTGTAATCTTGACGCTCTTTGGTCCTAAGTTTTTTACAACGTATCTTCCGCTTTCGCTCTTAATGGGTGCTTCAAACTCTTCTGTTCCCCTTGCAGACTGCAGAGTGTAACAGATATTCTTGTCGTCTATACCCTCTACATCGAGAACCTTAAATTCCTCGGTTTCCTTATCCTGCCACACATACACCCCGTTCCAGCGGTGTGTTGCCATGATCTCAACCTCTTTGTTAAGGCAGGAGGAGAGCAATAAGGAGCAAAAAACTATAAGTATCAAAAAGAAAGCTTTTCTCGTCATCATTTGTTTTCCTTTCTTGTAGGGTAGCTTCGGCTAATAATAATTATTATACAATTTTTGTGTCTTTTTGTCAACGCAATCCGACAAAACTTGACAAAGCATGTACTTAACTGTTATATTATACATATATGTATACAAAGGATGGGATGTAATTTGAAAAAAGAAGGCAGAAGGATAAAGTCGCTCCCCCCTATGAATGTGGTAAGTACATTTTTTATGCCCACAAGGGTAGGTGCGTCCAATCAATTTTCTACCAGATTAGACATCACTGAAACAGAAAGATATATCAGAGAAAAAAGAAAAGAAGGAATGCCCGGTCTCGGTATTATGCATGTGCTTCTTGCGGCATATGTGCAAACCGTAGCATCGTACCCCGGAATAAACAGATTTATACGCGGACAGAAAATCTATGCACGAAACGAAATCGAAATGTGCCTTACAATCAAAAAGGAAATGGCTCTCGATGCACAGGAAACCGTAATCAAGGTTCCTGCCAAGCCCGATGCAAGCATAGAGGACATTTATTCAGTCATGAACGATTTGATTAACGAAAACCGCGAGGAAGGCGACACCAACTCAATGGATGCATTTGCAAGGGTTCTTACCTTCCTTCCCGGAATTGTGCTTAAGTTTGTGGTATGGGTAATAAAAATTCTGGATTACTTTGGTCTGCTCCCGAGATGCATAACCAAAATCAGTCCTTTCCACAGCTCCATGTTTATAACAAACATGGGCTCGCTCGGAATACCGCCTGTTTTTCACCATCTGTATGACTTTGGCAATATACCGCTTTTTATATCCTTGGGTATGAAAAAGTCGGAATATGTTACAAAATGCGATGGAACGCTGGAAAAACGCAAGTTCGTAGATATAACCGTCGTTTGCGACGAAAGAATATGCGACGGACATTACTACGCAACCGCATTTAAGAAGCTGAAAAGACTCTCTGAAAAAGCATGGCTTCTCGAAAAGCCTGTTGAGGTGGTAAATAAGGATATACGATGAATTAATACTCGGCTTGTGTATTGACAAAAACAAAATTTGGATATATAATAAAAACAGAAAAAGGCAAGACCTCAAACGGTTATGCCAAGAATGAACTAAAAGATAGCCCTAACTTGGTCGGTGGGGGCTATCTTACTTTTTTTGTAAGTGTTATCAAAAACACAATAATTAAAAATATAATTCTTAATATGTATTTTCCCATAACAACCACCTCCTCTCCCGACTATAAGCACAGGAATAAGGTGGCATAACCGCCCAGCTTTACGCTTGTTTTGGTCTTACCTTTAACATCGGATTTCTCCGACGGAATATATTATATACCAAAAATAAACATATTTCAAGGGTCTCTTGTTCGGTTTTTTGTTATTTGTTATTGCAGTACAAATTGCTTCGTCCGCTATACGATATCCCATATCACACTAGGTATGAATTTTGGGAACATTTTTATAAAGCCATATAGTAAACTTGCCAATATTCGATGAATTAATACTCGGCTTGTGTATTGACAAAAACAAAATTTGGATATATAATAAAAATAGAAAAAGGCAAGACCTCAAACGGTTATGCCAAAAAATGTTTATTTAGAAAATAACGCATTCACTTGGCGGTGGGCGTTATTTTTTTATGGTTAATGCTAACGAAAGCAATAAAATTGTCATAAAAGTAATTATGTAATTCTCGTCCATAAGCTATCACCTCCTTTTATAGAGATGATGGCATAACCGCCCAGCATTGCGCTTGTTTTGGTCTTACCTTTAACATCGGATTTCTCCGACGGAATATATTATATACCAAATTAAAACATTTTTCAAGAATTTTTTTGTTTGTTGTTGCAGTACAAATTGCTTCGTCCACTATACACTATCCCACATCACACTAGGTATGAATTTTGGGAACATTCGACCCAAATCTAAAGTAAAAATACCGCCGCGCTGACACGCTCACTCAGAGCGAGGCATCGCTAAAACCGACGGACAGCAGCAGAAATTGATTTCCGTCGATTTTACGGAATTTTTACTTTGATTTGTGCCAAATGTTTTATCCCAAAATTCATAAGGCATGTTATGTGGGATAGCGCATATTGTACGAGCGCACAGCGGAGGTTGTTCAATAAGTTGCGTCTTGCGGATTTCAAGGCAAAACATCTTCATAAAGCCATATAATAAACTTGCCAATATTCGACATTTTATTTCGTTGACAAAACCTTGCAGTCTGTGATATAATCACAATTGCCAAATAAACTTTGAATAATGACACAAAATGGTGTAATTTTTTCCCTCTGGAAAAAACGTACACTCTGTTTCACACTGTTTTGTGTTATTGTGAAAGTTTGTTTGGCGACAAAAGAGTCGTGCGTTTTTCATGCGTCGGCTCTGTGCCGGCGCATTTTTTAATATTACCAATACACATAAAATTCCGGAATTATTATGTCGAAAAAAGCAAAGGATATTTATATGCAGAGGGAGTAATCACTACTTCCTCTGCATTTTTTTGGCTACCCAGAGCAACGGCAAGTTTTTTGGTTGATTTTTTCTAAAACATATAGTATAATTAAGATAATACGCAAGATAATACTTATGAGAGGTGATTTTTGTGGGAACATATACACCGCCGTTTAATATAACAAACGGGATGCTCACGCTTGTTTCAAGCATATCCGAAAAGCTTGGCAAAATCAGCGTTACAAGTAATATGCAATCCAAACCGCATTTAAGAAAAAACAACCGCATCCAGTCAATACATTCTTCCCTTAAGATAGAAGCAAATTCTCTTACCATAGGTCAGGTAAGGGATGTTATTGACGGAAGGATGGTTTTTGGCGAACAAAAAGAAATTCAGGAAGTAAAAAACGCATATTCCTCTTATGAGAAGATTTCCAAAATCAATCCCTTTGATATAAATGAACTCAAAAGCTACCACAGGATTATGACAAAATATCTTGTTGATGAACCGGGAGAATTCCGCAAGGGTGAAGAAGGCGTTTTCAGCGGAGACAAATGTATTTTCATGGCTCCGCCTGCAAGAATGGTGCCCGAGCTTATGGAAAATCTCTTTGATTGGCTTTTAGGAAGCAAGAATAAAGTGCATCCGCTTATTATGGCAGGTGTATTCCACTATGAATTTGTGTTTATACATCCTTTCCCCGATGGTAACGGAAGAATGGCAAGATTGTGGCACAGTGCGTTTTTAACAAAGTGGAATCCGATATTTGAATATATACCGATAGAAAGTCAGATTGAAAAATTTCAGGATGAATATTATGACGCTATCGCAAGGTGCCATACAGAAGGAAGCTCAAACACTTTTATTCTGTTTATATTGGAACAGATTGATAAAATACTTAATGAAATTATAAAACAGATTTCAATATCTGACGAGAATGTCTCTGAATATGTAAAAAGACTTCTTGATGTAATGGAATACGATGTGCCATACACATTATTATCTCTTATGGAATTGCTTGGTCTTAAATCAAAAGAAACTATAAGAAGACACTATATCCATCCGGCATTAGAGCTTGGTCTTATACAAATGACACTGCCTGACAAACCGCAAAGCAGAAACCAAAGATATATAAAGAAATAATTTTTCCGTCTGTTTTTCACAACGTATAGAGGTAAGTGCAGAGGGGGCTGACACCAGCCCCCTGCTATAAAAAAATATTAACTTTATCTCAAATAATCACAAGCCGCAAGTGCCGCAACAGCACCGTCTGCAGCCGCGGTTGCAACCTGACGGATTTTCTTCGTACGGCAGTCTCCCGCAACAAAAATTCCGTCTGTATCGGTCCTGCAATCCTCTCCCGATATTACATAGCCTGCATTATCAAGCGTTGTAATATCCGAGAATGCATCATTCTGCGGAAGAAGTCCTATTGCAACAAAAAGACCGTCAAGCCTAACTTCGCTCTCGGTGTCTTTGCCCTTAAGCCTTACACCCTCAAAGGCATCTTCACCCAAAAGCTCTGTCACAACTACTCCCGTTATTACCTCAATATTATCTTTCTTTTCTATACTTTCCTGAAGCCTGTCTTCGCCCGTGAGGAAGTCGAGGTTCTGCATTACATAAACCTTTTCGCAGGTTTCCGAAAGAAGAAGCGCTTCCTGCAATGCGGAATTACCCCCTCCGACAACTCCAACGGTCTTGCCCTCATAAAAGGCTCCGTCACAAACTGCACAAAAGGATATTCCCTCTCCGATAAAGCCGTCCTCCTTGGGAAGTCCAAGTAAACGATGCTTGGTGCCTGTTGCGATTATAACGGTCTTTCCTAAGAATTCTCCGTCATCGCACACAACCCTGTGCACCTCTCCGGGAATAATCTTCTCTGCCGTCATACATTCAATCTCGGCATCGAGTGCCATAGCCTGAGATATAAGCTGCTCTGCAAACTCACTTCCCGTAACACTCATAAATCCGGGGATGTTCTCCACCTTGGGCGATGAGGTTATCTGTCCTCCGAAGGTTTCCTTTTCTATAACAAGAACCTTCTTGTTTGCTCGCCCTGCATAGATTGCGGCGGTCAGCCCCGCAGGGCCGCCGCCGATAATGATTATATCATAAATACTGTTCATCTGTATCACACCTTAAGTACCTTTTTGATATCAGAAACACCTGCATATTTGCTTACCATGCCGTCCTTTGCGATAACAAGTGTAGGTGCCTGCTTGATATCAAGAGCTTCTGCAAGCTCTTTGTTCTCGTTTGCGAGAAGTTTTGTATAGCCAATCCCCTCTTTGTCAAGAAGTGTGCATGCAATCTTACAGTTAGGACATGTAGCGGTAGTAAAGATATAGTAGCCGTCAGCTATAACAGATTTTGTTTCTTCTGTCTTTGCACATTCCTGAGCCTGCTTCTTGATGCCTGATGTAAGCTTGGAATTGGCTATATCGTAAACCTTACGCTCCTTGTATTCCTGTGCCTTACCGTCATTCCAGTTCTGTACGGGACGGTAGTAGCCTGTTATACGGCTGTAAACCTCTGTGGGACCTCCGCACTCGGGACAGGTAAATTCCTCACCCTGAATATATCCGTGGTTCTTACATACGGAATATGTGGGAGACAGAGTATAATACGGCAGGCTGTAATTTTCGGCAATCTTGCGGACAAGGTTTGCAGCAGCCTTCCAATCGGGGAGCTTTTCGCCGAGGAATGCGTGGAATACTGTACCTGATGTATAAAGTGTCTGCAATTCGTCCTGAATATCAAGAGCTGTGAATATATCCTCTGTGTATCCAACAGGAAGATGCGAGCTGTTTGTGTAGTAGGGTGTTCCATCCTCTTCGCCTGCTGTGATGATGTCGGGATAGTGCTTTAAGTCGTGCTTTGCAAGACGGAAAGCTGTAGACTCTGCAGGCGTAGCTTCGAGGTTGTAAAGGTCGCCGTACTGCTCCTGATAATCAGAGAGGCGGTCACGCATGTGATTTAATACATCCTTTGTAAACTGCTGTGTCTTTTCGTTTGTAAGGTCAGCCTTAAGCCACTTAGCATTGAGACCAACTTCGTTCATACCTACAAGGCCGATTGTTGAGAAGTGGTTATCAAAACTTCCAAGGTATCTCTTTGTATACGGATAGAGACCCGCATCAAGTAGCTTGCTGATAACTGTTCTCTTAACCTTAAGTGAACGGGCAGCGATATCCATCATGTGATCGAGCTTCTTGTAGAAGTCTGCTTCATCTACTGCAAGGTATGCAATTCTGGGCATATTGATTGTAACAACGCCGACAGAACCTGTGGATTCTCCGCTTCCGAAGAAACCGCCCGACTTCTTACGAAGCTCACGGAGGTCAAGACGGAGACGGCAGCACATGCTTCGTACATCGCTCGGCTCCATATCGCTGTTGATATAGTTTGAGAAGTACGGTGTTCCATACTTTGATGTCATTTCAAAAAGGAGACGGTTGTTTTCTGTATCGGACCAGTCGAAGTTTCTTGTAATTGAATATGTGGGGATAGGATACTGGAATCCTCTTCCATTAGCATCGCCGTCTATCATAATTTCGATAAACGCCCTGTTTATCATATCCATTTCCTTCTGGCAGTCCTTGTACTTGAAGTCAAGCTCCTTACCGCCTACAATACAGTTAAGCTCAGCGAGGTCGTGAGGAACAACCCAGTCAAGAGTAATGTTTGAGAACGGTGCCTGTGTACCCCAACGGCTGGGTGTGTTTACGCCGTATATAAAGGACTCTATACACTTCTTTGTCTGGTCGTATGTAAGGTTATCCACCTTTACAAACGGAGCAAGATATGTGTCGAAGGAAGAGAATGCCTGTGCTCCTGCCCACTCGTTCTGCATAATACCAAGGAAGTTAACCATCTGGTTACAGAGTGTTGCAAGGTGGCTTGCGGGTGCAGATGTTATCTTGCCGGGAACACCGCCCAGGCCCTCCTGAATAAGCTGTTTGAGAGACCATCCTGCACAGTAGCCTGTAAGCATGGAAAGGTCGTGAAGATGGATATCCGCATTGCGGTGTGCATTGCCGATTTCGTCATCGTATATTTCGGACAGCCAATAGTTAGCTGTAATTGCACCCGAGTTACTAAGAATAAGTCCGCCTACGGAATATGTTACTGTGGAATTCTCCTTAACACGCCAGTCGCTTATATCAAGGTAGTTATCTACAATAGCCTTGTAGTCTACCATTGTGGCATTGATGTTACGGATTTTTTCTCTCTGACGGCGGTAGATGATGTATGCCTTTGCAACATCGTCATAGCCTGCCTTGATAAGTACGGATTCAACGCTGTCCTGAATCTTTTCTACTTCGATTTTCTTATCCTCAATCTGAGGTTCAAATTCTGCCGTTACCTTTAAGGCAAGGAAATCTATAATGTCATCGTTATATTGTCTACTGCAAGCATCAAAGGCCTGGGAAATGGCTGTGCTTATCTTTTTGATATCAAAAGAAGCGAGCTTCCCGTCTCTTTTTACAACATTATACATAGTATTATCTCCTTTTTTCTGATTGTGAAGTAAGCTCATTGTATCACATATATGGTATGTTGTCAATAGCAAAAACACAATATATTGTGTTTTTTTGAAATGTAACACAATTGTAATCAAACGCCCCGTGCAGTTGTATCCTTAACATAAAGACGCGAGATATCAGCCATCTCCTGCATTTGCTCGTCGCTTAGCGGTGTGAGGGTCTTGTTCGGAACATTTTCCGTAAGGAGAAAATTCTGCAGGAAGTATCTTTTTGCGCCCTTAATCGCCTCTCCTATTTCGTGCATATCCGAGGGGGTGTGAAGCTCCTGAGCAAGAGTTGTACGCAGTTCATAGTCAACACTTCCCGACAGAAGAAATTCTATGCTTTCCTTAATATCATCTATATTTACATTTCTACCTGCGGTAATGGGGTATTTTGAGAAGGAATTCTTTATATCCATAGCAACATAATCTACAAGCCCTTTTTCGCAAAGCTCCTTAAGTCTCTTAGGAAATGTGCCGTTGGTGTCGAGCTTTACCGCATAGCCAAGTTCCTTGACCTTACTGATAAAGTCCGAAATCCCCTCGTGAAGAAGCGGTTCTCCTCCCGAGATACATACTCCCTCGAGAATTCCCTGCCTTTTTTTGAGAAATGCCAGAACCTCTTCTTCCTCTATATTATCCTTGGGACTGCCGTCTATAAGCTGTGAATTGTGGCAATAGGGGCAAAAGAAGTTACACCCCTTGGTAAAGAGAATACATGCGACCTTGCCCGGATAATCCAGCAGGGTTAGTTTTTGAAATCCGCCGAAATTCATATTTTACTTCTCCATTCCTCATAATACTCTCTTGAAATCGTTTCTTCCTTAAGGAACTTAAACACCTCAGCCGCCTTGGATACAGAATATTCCATCATTGCCGAGGCTATGCCCGCCGACATTCCCTCGTGCATATCTCCCCCGTAGGAATTGGGGTAGTTTGCCATCCATGCGAAGGGCGAGTTGATTTTGAGCTTTGAAAAGGCATCAAATCTGTGTGTAGAGCTTCCGCTCTCGGCATCCATTTTATCAAGACGGACAAGAGAGGGATTTACAGCATATATCCAGCCTGTCTCTATAAAGCAGGCATGTCCGTAACGCTTTTTTGCATCTGTATACGCCTTGAGGGTCTCTCGGTCCTCGCTCGTGAGCTTTCCGTAATTTCCCGAAAGGATTTTGTTTGGAAGCGGAAAGTCCGCCCCCGGCGAATAGTCAAAGACCATGTATCCCCTATCCGACATAAGTGTGCTTCGGGAGAACTGGTTTATCATGGACTGGTTTCCGCCGTGACCGTTGAATATCAGGATTTTGTCAAAGCCGTTTCGGTGGATTTCGTCACAAAGCTCGGTAAGAAGCATCTGTCTTAAGCTATCGGATAGCATTATTGTGCCCTTAAACTCCCCTGCACCTGTCTTTTCCCCAAAATGCAGGGTCGGGAAAACGCACACACTCTCCCTCTCGGATGCCCTGAGGGCTATTTCCTCCGCAAGAATGGAATCCGTTCCGACAGGAAGGTGCTGACCATGCTTTTCCATACATCCTATGGGGATAACACACACTCCGCATGAGTCTTCTATTGCTTTTTGAAATTCTTCTTCTCGTAAATTCTGCCACTTCATATTATTCTACCACAAGTGCAGGTTTCCTTACAAAACCTGCACTTCCCTTTTATTTATTTGCCAAAAGATGATAATATCCGTATATATCTGTAGCTTCGCCATCAACAATCCTTGCAAATATCTTTGATGTATAACCGATATCCTCATCATAATAATCCATGTCGTCACGCTCCATAAAGCCCCCCGCTATAATTCTGGGTTTTGATGCAAAGCTGTCGTCAAAGGTATATCTGTATGCATATTTAATGTATACTTCTTCTGTCCTTCCATCGCCATTTGGGGTAATCTCCAGAGAATTCTTTCCGCCATACTCTATATATCCGTGGACAAATTTTGTATCGCTGTCGGAAACCGCATCTATTCCCGCCTCGGAAAGAGTAAGACCATCGTAATCCATAGTTGCAATTACCGCATAATCCGTAGCATAGCCGTCCTTGTCTGCAATAAAGGCAATTACATCTCCGACACCAATATCACGATAATCTATATCACCCTGCATTGTGGCTGTGGAATCTATCAGTACGGTGTCTTCTGCCTCATCGCATGTATAAGAAATTGTTATTGCTGCAGTGCCTGATGGAGTTCTAGTTGTGACAACACGCTGCACTACCGCAAAATTAGTTTCGCTTTTTGTAAGATCACCTTTTTCCGCGGCTGCCGCTTTTTCGCCTGTTATGACTACAACGGAATACTTATTATTTACATTCTTAAATACACAGCCCGAATACATTAAACTGCTTCGTAAATAAGATATATCATGAACACTTTCGTCATACAGGCAGAAAACTTTCGCACTATCATCCAGTGCAATTCCTGCCATTGTTTTTGCATCCGTGTCATACAAGCTTTCGTTAAAGTTTGATGAGCCATTTGTTTCAAGCTCTGCAAACTCTGTAAGCTCTCCCTTGGCATTTAGCTTATAGGATATAAGTCTGGCACCGTTTATCTTACCTTCCTCCGAGGCATTTTCAAAAAGGTAGTTTCCATCGTTGTCAGCTATGCCGAATGCATCTCTGTTTGAAACAAGATAATCTGAAAATTCAGAGCTTATGTCGCTAATCACTTCTGCTTCAAAATAACCATATTTATCTGTAATGAGCTCTGCAGTCCATACATCCGGGTATGCTCCGAGAATATATGCTATGCCCTCTGATGTCAAATCGGGTATATATCGTTCGATTGCACCTGTCTTTCCAATGTAGAAAACACCTCTGTCAGCGGCTTCTAATTCGACAGTTGTTCGGTATTCTGTTTCGTTGATTTCTACATATTTATTGCCCAAATGTCTCCAAAAGGAATAAACCTCGCCTGTTATCTTGCTTTCGCTCATATCCTGTATAATGAGGAAGCTGCTGTAACTTTCGGGCAATTCGCTATCTGACATTATGGCAACAAAGCCGCCCTCGGAAAAATCGGAAATGCTTATCTTCTTGCCGTCCTCATCTGCAAGGATTATATTACTGCTTTCGGGACGAAGCTCTATAGCCGTTCCGTCCACAGTAATCCTTTGTGTTTGCTCATCTACAGAATCAACAAAGCCATGCTTGTATGTTGTAACCACTGCCGCATCGTAGCTGTTGTCACCTGTGTTTTCTATGAATACAATCTTTGCATCATCTATCAGGTGAATATCCACAAGGTTTATTTTGCCCTTTTCCATATTGTACACAATACTGTTTGTGTCAATATTGTGATTTATTTCTATGGATTTAGTGCTGTTTTCAGGATAGTACTCTATATACCTGTTAGTGATTGTATAAATATCACGGGGATTTACAGTAACAACACTGCCAATGCTGTTCGGAGTTATATACATAAGCTGATATTTATCTGTGCCTGTTTTCTTGACACATACATCTGTACACATGTAGAGCAAGTCCAGAGCACTATAGTCATTTATGTCAAATACATATTGACTACCGTACTCAAACTCGCAATCCTCAGAATCCTCATAGACCTCATATGTGACGGTTTCGTCCGTAACACCTGTAACAATTCCTGTTGCTGTGTAAATGTCTCTCTCGGTAAGATATGTCTTGTATTCCATACCTCCCATGCCGTCCATAACAGCATACTCGCCGTCCGATATTTCTTCCATATGGCAGATGGAAAGAATATTTTTTATAAAGCTCACCAGCATTTGGGCATCAAAATAATACTCACTCTGAATGTTATTAAGTACACCAAGCTGTTTTGCTGTTTTGACATATCCCAAGGGGTATGTGCCCTTGGTTTCTGCCATTATCGAATATCCCAATGCATCTACCGCAGAGTTCATTGCATGAGCGTATCTCATATTGGCATCGGGGCAGAAGTTACTTCCCGAAAGGGCTCCCATAATGCCTTTTTCTGCAAGAAGATTTATCGCACCTGCTGCATAATGCGAGGAATTGATATCGCTAAATATGTTCTTGTCCTTATATCCTGTGGCTTCCTCTTCCAGATTCATAGCCTTACACAAGATGATTGCAAAATCCGCACGGCTGATTTCTGTTTTCGGGGATACAATATCGGACATAATACCCAAGTCACTTAAATACTTTGTATTGTTTTCATATTCCTTGCTGTAATCAGTTGCTGACAAAGAGGTTTCCGAAGCCTTAACCGAATACATGCCCCCTGACTGCGAAGCACCGCCCTCGTAAACATCTGCAAATGCAATCTTTCCTGTAAAGCCAAGGCGGAACATATAGGTTTCTCCCGGCTCTAAATTTTCCCAACTTGTGTTGGCATAAGTCTTGCCGTCTATTATCGCGTATTCGGTTCCGTTTTCTGTAAATACGGATTCTACCGTTGCCTTAAAAGACGGGCTTGTGAGCTTGATTATCTTAATATATTCATAGTACTTCTGTGGATTTGAGCCTGTGTTATCAGATACCATTGCTATCGGATCATTTTCGTTAAAGTCCTCAAGAGTAAGCTTTTTGCCCATATCATCACAGAGGATTATAGCTGCCGAATCCTCATAATTAAGGGATATCATGCGCCCATAAGCTCTGATTATTTTTCTGTCTGTATCTACTTCATCAACTGTGTAATAATGGTATTTTGTTCCGCGGACAGCATCATATATACCGTCTCCTGTATGGTCTAAAAGCTCTATGGCAGTATCTTCGGTTGATATAATATCATCAAGGTCCGCATAATTATTAAAATTAAGGCTTGCGTATTCAATATCTATATCTATAGTCTTGGTTTCTCCGCCAAAATTATATTTTACTGCACCTTGCGAACAAGATATAATATCCTCCGAAACAAGTGTAAGTGTCTTGCAATTTTTGTTCCTTACAACTGACACTACCTCATATTTTCTAAGCTCGTTTCTTTTTACATACACATCAACAAGGTCATAGAGATAATCAACCAAGGAGCCGTCCTCGGTTTTAAAAGAAACCTCATCATCCATATCAATTCCAAGCTCTTCGGAATTCTCTTTGCAGGTAAGCTCCATTTCGCCGTAACCTATGTTTGTTATAACTCCCGACACCTTATAAATTCCCATATCGGTAAGAAGAGTACTTTGCTGTCTGCCGCTTTTGCCGTCTGCTGCAAAGTAGTCTTCGCTTGTTTCGGGGTTGTATCCATATGGCAGAAGCATAGGAGCGCCCAGGGTGTTTGCAACAAGGTTTACAACATCCTTTGCCTTAAATTCTTCCCTGTCAACTCCGCGGGTTATCATTAAATCTTCAGCTATCTTGCTGTATCCGCCCAGCTCCTCTGCCACAGGCTCATAGCCCAGAGCTCGTACAATTGCCGATATGGCATTATCAAAGCTGATGGGTTCATTGGGGCTAAACTTGCCCTCCTCAGATACATCTATAATGTCTGACTCTCCGAGAAGATTGATATAGCCTGCCGCCCAATGCGTAGACTCTACATCAGTGTAAATGCTGTCTTTAGAAAATGCATTTGCAACATCGTCTATATTAAGCATACGGCAGAGTATACACGCAAATTCTGCCCTTATCATCTGTCTTTCCTTATCAAATTCTTCTGTTGTATTAATGATTCCAAAATCAGATACAAGTTTTGCGTTTTTATTATAATCTGCACCGTATACTGAAATATTCGATATAGAATCTGTCTGGGAGCTTTTCAGAGGCTTAAGATTGTTTTGGGCACTCCAAAGCATAAGCTTGTAATACGAAGCGTCCTCATGTACATCAAGTGATATAGTTTCTCCAAGACGCGTATTTTTAAGCTGCTTTTCAATAAGTGTGCCATTGCCGTCATAGAGTGCGGCAATAAGCCTGCCGTCATCTTCAAGCTCAGCCTGTGCATCAAAATATATCTTATTTTGATCCATCATTACATTGACCCAGCCCTTTAAATCCGACGCCGATACGCCAAAAGGCTGTATAAGCCCAAAAAGCATAAACAAAACGCATAATAAACTTGTTAATCTCTTTTTCATAATTTTGTCAACTCCCGAAATGAAGAATAATTTGTTTTAAATAAATGACGATTAAATTCACACCATAAGTCCTGTAACGAGGTTCATTGTCTCCGCAGGATTTTCGATTTCCAATCCGCTTACAAGTCTTGCATGGGAATAGAGGATTTTGCTGTATGTGGATAGCTTATCCTTATCTTCACTAAAGAGAGCTTTTATCTTGTCTGCGATGGGGTGGTTAAGGTTGATTTCCAAAACAAGCTCTGCCTTGATATTCTGCTCCATGCCCGGCATTTTATTAAGTGCCTTTTCCATACCGAGAGAGAGCGCCCCCTCGCTGGAAAGACATGCCGCATGGCTCTCAAGTGATGTGGTAAAGCGAACAGAATGTACGCCCTCTCCTATGCTCTCCTTAACAAAATCAAGCACAGCCTTGCTATCCTCATTTGCCTTCTTGATAGCTTCCTTTTCCTCGTCGGTTGTAAGGTCAAGGCTGTCGCTCAGAACATTGGAAAACTCCTTGCCGTCATATTCCCTGAGCACACCGAGAGCAAACTCATCCACATCATCGGTAAGATAAAGCACCTCAAAGCCGTGACTCTTTACCGCCTCGACCTGAGGAAGAAGAGAAATCTGATTTGTGCTGTCTCCCGAAGCGTAGTAGATTTTGTTCTGTCCGTCTTTCATACGGCTCACATATTCCTTGATTGTGGCGTACTTTTCTTCAAGAGACGACTTAAAGAGTATCAAATCCTTAAGAACATCCTTGTGCATACCGTAGTCGCTGTATATACCCCACTTGAGCTGAGCACCGAAGCTATCGAAAAACTTCTCATACTTTTCTCTGTCCGAATTAAGCATCTTGCTTAGCTCGGAGGCAATCTTCTTTTCCACCGCCTTTGCTATTGAGCGGAGCTGACGGTCATGCTGAAGCATTTCTCTGGATATATTAAGAGACAAATCCGCACTGTCTACAAGACCTCTCACAAAGCTGAAGTAATCGGGAAGCAGGTCCTTGCATTTATCCATGATAAGTACACCGCTCGAATAGAGCTGAAGTCCTTTTTCGAAATCACGGCTGTAGTAATCAAAGGGTGCCCTCCCCGGAATAAACATAAGAGCCTCAAAATTCGATACGCCCTCCGCCTTCTGACGGATAACCCTGAGCGGTGCCTCAAAATCAAAGAACTTATCCTGATAGAAGGAGTTAAGCTCCTCCTCTGTAACCTGCGATTGAGACTTCTTCCAGATGGGAATCATGCTGTTTAATGTACTGTCCTCTGTTACGGTCTCGTATTCTCCCTCGCTTCCCTCTTTTTGCTCCTGTCTTTCTGTAAGCATTCTTATGGGATAGCGGATGTAGTCGCTGTATTTCTTTACAAGTGAGCTTATGCGGTAGGTGTCAAGAAAATCACTGTATTTTTCTTCCTCGGTGTCCTCTTTTATATTCAGGGTTATAACTGTACCTGCAGTATCTTTGGCAGACTCGGTGATTGTGTAGCCGTCGGCACCTGTAGACTCCCAGAGATATGCCTCCTCCGAGCCGTATGCACGGCTTACTGCAGAAATCTTGTCTGCAACCATAAATGCAGAATAGAAGCCGACACCGAACTGACCGATTATATCTACCTCACCCTTGCCCTCCAGCTCGGAATTTTTGAAGTCAAAGGAACCGCTCTTTGCAATAGTTCCGAGGTTGTTTTCAAGCTCGTCCTTGGTCATACCGCATCCGTTGTCCTCTATGGTAAGGGTTCTGCTATCCTTGTCTACTGTAATACGGATTTCGTAATCATCCTTTTTGAGAGCAACCGATGAGTCCGTAAGCGAGCGGAAATAGAGCTTGTCTATTGCATCGCTTGCATTGGATATAAGCTCTCTCAAAAATATTTCCTTGTGTGTATAGATGGAGTTTACCATCATGTCCAAAAGTTTTTTTGATTCTGTTTTGAATTGTTTTTTTGCCATGTCAAAATCGCCTCCAATATATAATAGATTTTATCACAGTACGGTGTTATTTTCAAGTGAATAATGAATAATTCTGTAAGCAGATGAGGTTAACATTTACCACTTTGTGTTCCTTGTCATACTTTCTGGATTGTTGACATAAATTCTTGAAATAAACATATTTGCGTGATATAATGTTATTAGTTGTGTATCATTAAAAACGATAAAGAGTCTATGCAAAATATGATAGACATATTATTATACTTGTTAAACCTGTTTTTAATTAGTGCGATAGGAGGATGGAAATGGCAAAAGATAAGAATATTAACATCGAAAACACAAATAGCGACATTGTTATTTATCAAAATGATGACGGCAGCATGAAAATAGATGTAACCTTGGAAGATAATACCGTTTGGCTTTCACAACAACAAATGGCAGAACTTTTTCAAACTTCCCGCACCAATGTTGTTGAGCATATAAAAAATATTTATAATGAGGGAGAATTGGATGAGGTTTCAACTTGTCGGAATTTCCGACAGGTTCGTTTGGAAGGAAACAGAGAAGTTACACGAAATATTCCATATTATAATTTGGATATGATAATTTCTTTGGGCTACCGAGTAAAATCCATAATAGCAACTCGTTTTAGACAATGGGCAACAGAAAAACTTAACGAATATATCCGCAAAGGCTTCACCATGGATGATGAACGACTGAAAAACCTGGGAGGTGGAAGCTACTGGAAAGAGCTTCTTGACAGAATCAGAGATATTCGTTCATCCGAAAAGGTTCTTTACCGTCAGGTTCTTGATTTGTACGCAACAAGCGTTGATTACGATCCAAAAAGTGCAGAGTCAATAACATTTTTTAAAATTGTGCAAAACAAATTGCATTTCGCAGCACACGGTCATACTGCTGCTGAGGTAATTTATGAGCGTGCAGATAGCGATAAACCATTTATGGGGTTAACATCATTCTCTGGCAATATGCCAACAGCAAAGGATGTAAAAGTTGCAAAAAACTATCTTGAAGCCAATGAATTAAAGGTTCTTAATAACATGGTGTCGGGATATTTTGATTTTGCAGAAATACAAGCTATGAGAAAAAATCCTATGTATATGAGTGATTACATAAATCAGCTTGACAGCATTTTAAGTTCAACAGGTGAGAATCTCTTATCTGATGCAGGAAAAATCAGTCACGAACAAGCTATGGAAAAAGCAATGTTTGAATACAGAAAGTATCAGAAAAAAACCTTGACCGATGTTGAACAAGCATATTTAGAAACAATAAAAATGCTTAATGATAAAACAAACAACACAAAGAAAAACAAATAGATTTAGGAAAACAAGAACTTTATATTCCCTTTTCCGTCTGCTTTTCAAGGCGGAAAAGGGAATATAAAGTTCTGTTTAAAAATCCTTTACTTCCTTATCATTTTCAGTATTGTTTTCATAAAAGGTTCTATAATTATTATGGCAAAAATCTTTACCCCTGCCATAATTGATGTGGACGGTATCCTTGACACAAAGGTAAACCAGAATTTTCCGTCATAGTACATCTCGGAAAGGAAATAGGTTCTTATTACATTTACAAGGTACTGAAGTAATACGCAGAGCACAACCCTTGCGATAAAAAGTGCACCCAATCTGCCCTCTCCGTCCTTGTGATAAAGAATGAGACCAAAGAGAAAACCGCCTGCAAATTCCAAAATAGTAAACACAGGCATAAAGGGTCCTGTGGGATTGGCGACAAAGGACACCACATCTGCCATAGCCGCCACAAGCCCTGCAATAAAGGGACCAAATGCCGCTCCTGCCACATATACGGAAATAAAGCTTATATTGAACTTAGATACAGGACCTATACGCAGATATCCCGATATGTAAGAGAGCATAACCGTAATTGCTACAAGCATGGCAATCTTGCAAAGCTCCGAAACAGTAAGTTTTTTGATTTTCATAATAAACCTCATTTTACTTATTTATCAACATTTTTCTTAAAATTATTCTATTCTGTATACCCTTTTTGCATTGACAAGTGTAGTCTCTGCTATTTTGTCAAAATCGACACCCCTGAGTTCAGAAAGTTTTCTTGCTACCTCCTCTACATAGAGGGGGCAGTTTCTCTTGCCCCTGAATGGTACGGGTGCGAGGTAGGGACTGTCGGTTTCTATTAAAATTCTGTCATCGGGGACATATGTTGCCACCTCAAGCAGAGACGAGGCATTTTTGAATGTGACGGGACCTGCAAACGAAATATAATATCCCATGTCCAGAAGTATTTTTGCACTCTCCTTGCTTCCAGAATAGCAATGGATTATTCCGTCTCCGTTTCCGTGCTCCTTGAGCATATTTATTGTATCATTCATGGCATCACGGCTGTGTATAACCACAGGCATATCGGTCTTCTTTGCCAAGTCAAGCTGACGGGCAAACCACTCTCTCTGAACATCCCTTTCGGAATTGTCATAATAGTAATCAAGACCGATTTCGCCAAGGGCAACGACCTTATCTTTTTTAAGAAGTTCCCTTAAGGCAGGTATATCGTCTTCTTTCATATACTTTGTGTCATGGGGATGGACACCGACTGCACAGTATACAAAGCTGTACTGTGATGCGAGCTCTTGTGCACGGTAGGAGCTGTGCATATCATAGCCGATTTCGCAGTAGGCATAAAGTCCCTTTTGGGTAAAAGAGCCAAGAAGCTCCTCTCTGTCTATATCAAATCTTTCGTCATTTAAGTGTGCATGTGTATCAAAGAGCATTTTTTACCTCAATATCCAAGTGTTCCATCAAGAGAATCGTCATTTTCTATCCAGTCGGCTACATTTATTATCTTGAATTCATCGTGGGAAAGTCTTACTACGACCTTTTCTATACCTGCGTTTATTATCATTCTCTTGCACATTGCACAAGAGCTGGCATTCTCCACGATTTCGCCTGTTACATAATCCTTGCCTACAAGATACATTGTAGCTCCGAGCATATCCTTTCTTGATGCGGATATGATTGCATTTGCCTCGCTGTGAACAGAACGGCAAAGCTCATATCTTTCTCCCCTGGGGATATTGAGCTTTTCTCTCATGCAGTAGCCAAGGTCAAGGCAGTTCTTTCTGCCTCGGGGTGCACCTGTGTAGCCCGAGGATACAATCTCGTCATTATTGACTATTATTGCACCGTAATTTCTTCTTATACAGGTTCCTCTCTCGAGAACCGTCTCTGCAATATCAAGATAATAATTGTGCTTATCTCTCCTTGTGTTCATATTAAAGACTTCCTTTCCTCTGCAAGAGCTATAAGCTCCTGAGCATTCTTAAGAGCCGTCTCGGTGACCGATGCTCCGCCGAGTGTCCTTGCTATTTCCTCGGCTCTCTCGTCCCTTGACAGCATTTTTACATTAGTTCGGGTTCTTCCGCCCTCCTCCTGCTTGGATATAAGGTGATGGACATCTGCCATCGCCGCAATCTGCGGAAGATGTGTAATGCATATAACCTGCGAAAATCTTGATGCGTTCCACAGCTTTTCGCCGATGCTTTGTGCCGCTCTGCCGCTTACACCTGTGTCTACCTCATCAAATATCAAGAGCCTATCCTTGTCGCAGTCTGCAAGGACTCCCTTGATTGCAAGCATTATTCGCGAAAGCTCTCCGCCCGACGCTATGCGCGAAAGCGGTCTCATAGCCTCGCCCGCATTGGTGCATATAAGAAATTCCGCCCTGTCTGCGCCGTCTGCCTTGTACGGAGCAGAGTCAAAGCTGACACCAAACTGTACCTTTGGCATACAAAGCTCCTTTAGGGAATCTGTAACCTCTTCCGACAGCTTGTCTGCCCACTTTTTTCTTGCCTCGGTGAGCTTTGATGCCGACCTTTCCCTCTCTTTATCAAGAAGCAAAAGTCTTTCGGTAAGCTCCTTTATTCTCATGCTTCCTGAGCTTATGCTCTCAAGCTCCTCTGCCATTTTGTCACGCTTAATTAGGATTTCTTCTATTGAATTTCCGTATTTTATCTTGAGTGTGCCGATATCTTCAAGTCGGCTCTCGACCTCGTCAAGCTCTCCGCCCGTCTCCTCAACATCATCGCATATGTTTTTAAGAAGTCTTGCATTTTCGCTGATTATATCGCTTGCGTTATTAAGAGCCTCGCAGGCGGTTTCCAAATCCTTGTGGTATGATGCAAGATTTTCTATCGCACTTATTGCCGTCCAAAGTGCATCATACGCACTTTGCGACATATCGTCTCCCTCATAGAGTGCTCTGTATGCCTTTGAGGTGCCGTTTGCAATTTTATAGGCGTTTTCAAGAACGGTCTTTCGCTCGATAAGCTCGGTATCCTCGCCTATGTATATGCCCGACATATCTATTTCTTCTATCTGATATTTAAGAAGCTCTGTCTTTCTCTCAAGCTCCTTTTCGTCTGTGTCAATCTTATCAAGACGGTCTTTAATCTCGGTATATTCTCTGTGAATACCCTGATATTCACTAAGAAGCGGTGCAATCTCCCCTTCGCCGAATTTATCCAGAAAGCCCATATGTGTCCTTGGGGAAAGCAGACCCGTATTGTCGTGCTGTCCGTGAATGTCAAAAAGCATCTCCCCGACGGTCCTCAGCATCGAAAGTACCGCAGGACAGCCGTTAATTCTGGCGGTGCTTCTGCCGTCGCACGAAATCTCTCTTGTAATAAGAATTTCGTCATCAAGCTCCATGCCCAAAAGCTCTCCGAGAGCCTCTGCCGTCCTCGGTGTAATATCAAATACGGCATCTACTCTTGCCGTAGCTTCGCCCGTGCGTATAATATTCTTCTGTGCTCTCTCGCCCCTTAAAAGTCCGAGAGAATCTATGATTATAGATTTACCTGCGCCTGTTTCGCCCGTGAGGATGTTAAACCCCTTTGCAAAATCTATGCTCACGCTCTCTATAACCGCTATATTCCTTATGGTAAGAGCCTTTAGCATTTCTTATACCTCTACTGAATATATTTTTTTAGCTTGGAGCACAGTATTTTGGCGTTGCGTTCCGAACGGACAACAATCATTACTGTGTCATCTCCTGCAATAGAACCCACTATGTCCTCATCGACAACAGACTCCATAGCAAAGGCAACCGCCTGCGCGGCACCTGTCATTGTCCTTAAAACCACGATGTTTACTGCATAGTCAATGCTTACAAGACACTGCCCGAGAACCTTTCTGAGCTTGCTGTTTATATCGGTATCGGTCTCCTTTGAGGGTGTGTATTTATATGTTCCGTCGCTAAGCATTACCTTGATTATTCTAAGCTCCTGCAAATCTCTCGATGTCGTTGCCTGAGTAACATCGCATCCCGACTCTATGAGAAGATTTGTAAGGTCTGTCTGGGTAGAAACTACCCTTGTGGATATAAGCTCAAGTATCTTGCTGTGTCTTTCTGCTTTTGTCATGGCTGTTCTCCCCGATTATTCGTAATATTCTTTATGGCAAGAACCTCATACAGACTCCTGTCATGAATTTTTATAAGTTTTGCATTTCTATCGCTTTTGCATATTTCTATCGTATCTCTGGAAGAAAGCTCAAAGCCGTGCTGTCCGTCTGTTGTCAGCATAGAGTTCCTTGCAAAATCGTCCATAAGCCGTATTCCGATCCTTGAAAGCGCAGGCACCAAAATTGATGCAGAAAAACTTGTTCTCGGGCATATCGGTGTGATTACCCCCGCAGCAATTCTTAAGTCTGTTATAGGACCTCCTGCACTCAGGTTGTAGCCTGTGCTTCCTGTGGGTGTGGCAACGATAAGACCGTCGCCGTCATAACGCCCTACCTTGCATCCGTCAACATACACCTCGGTTGCTATAATTCGGCGGAATGACGAACGCGACACCACAAAGTCATTGAGCGCAGTCTGTGTATATATGCACTCTCCGTCTCTTATAACCCTTGCCTCAAGCATAAGGCGTTCTTCTATCCTGTAAGAACCCGATAGAAGCCTTGCAACAGCCTCCTCCGCCTCGCCCTTTTCTACCTCGGCAAGAAAGCCGAGAGTACCAAGGTTGATGCCCATGACAGGCACACCGAGACTCGCCGCCTCGGATGCGCACGAGAGTATTGTACCGTCTCCGCCAAGCACGATTGCCGCATCGGCATCCTTTAGAGCGTCATGTATCTCCTCGGAAGCAAGAGCCGTTGTTACATGGCAGGAGCCTTCCAGTAATTTTTTAATTTTGTTTGTATATACAAGGTCGGTATCCTTGTGTCTGTTTGTAATGATGGCTATATTTTTCATAACTTGCTCCGAAAACTGTATAAATTCCTGAATATACAATAATTATACACTCATGTTAAGCAAAAGTCAATTTATTGTTTGATTTTTTCTGTTTTGTATATTACATGAACAATCCGGTAAAGGGTAACCTTCATGATACGCTTCACCAGAGGATATTCAATCGCTGCTAAGTGCGTATTTCAAGAACATCTACCTAAAATCTGCACAAAAAACGGAGCCGCGCTGACAAGCTCACTCAGAGCTTGGCATCGCTAAAATTACCGAAACCGCAGCGGGAATTGATTTTCGGTAATTTTACTCCGTTTTTTGCTGGATTTCAGGCATCTGTTTTAACTTGAAATCCGCAAAAAGCATCGTATTGAATACCCTCTGCTGTGCGCTCGTACGATATGCGATATCCCGCATCACACGCCTTATGAATTTTGGGACAAAACATTGGGTACAAATCAAAGTAAAAATTCCGTAAAATCGACGGAATCAAATTTCCGCTGCTGTCCGTCGATTTTAGCGATGCCTCGCTCTGAGTGAGCGTGTCATCGCGGCGGTATTTTTACTTTAGATTTGGGCCTAATGTTCCCAAAATTCATACCAAGTGTGATGCGGGATATCGTATATCGGACGAAGCAATTCAATTTAACAGAAAATCAATTTTTTTGCATATTGCCTCCGCACATTTAATTCCGTCAATCGCGGCAGACATTATGCCCCCTGCATAGCCTGCTCCCTCGCCTATGGGATATATTCCCTCGGCAGAGCTTTGCATACCTTCGTCTCTTACTATTCTTATCGGTGCGCTCGAACGGGTCTCAACTCCCGTAAGAACAGCATCCTCAAAAAGAAATCCCTTAAGCTTTGTATCAAGCTCCAAAAGGGCAGATTTAAGAGAATTTGCAACAAAGGGCGGCAGGATTTCCCAAAGGTTTGCGCCCACAACACCCGGAAGATAGCTTGGCTTAACCTCTCCCCACTCTGTTGTTGCCTCTCCCCTGAGGAAGTCGCCTACTCTCTGGCATGGTGCGGTAAATCCGCCCCCTCCCAGCTTATATGCCGACCTTTCCATCTCCTCCTGAAGATACATCCCCGCAAACACATCTTCTCCCGTATCCTCAGGGTAGACGGATACAAGAAGTGCGCTGTTTGAATTCTCCATGTCTCTTGCAAAATAGCTCATGCCGTTTGTTACAACACCGCCCTCTTGAGACGAACCGCACACAACCTCTCCTCCGGGACACATGCAGAAGGTATATACACCTCTGCCGCCCAAATGACAGCTCAGCTTGTAGTCGGCAGACGGAAGTGTCTCGGCAAGGCTTATATCCTTGTACCTAAGAAGATTGATATATTCTCTTCTGTGCTCAATACGGACACCTACAGAGAAAGGCTTTTTGCACATATCAAGACCCTTCTCTCTCAGCATCCTGTATGTGTCTCTTGCCGAATGTCCGAGGGCAAGCACAAGTGTATCGCAGGCAAACGAGCTTATATTTTCTGTTTTTGTATCTTTTATATATACTCTTGATATTCTGCCCTCGGTATCCCTTTCGAAATCGGTAAAAAGACTGTCAAAATGTATCTCGCCTCCAAGGCTCTCTATACTCTTTCGCATATTTGCAACAACATTTCTGAGATAGTCCGTTCCTATATGAGGCTTTGCAAGATAAAGTATTTCCTCGGGTGCACCCATGGAAACAAAGCTTTCCAGCACAAAGGCTGTGCGTATATCATTAAGTCCGCATGTGAGCTTGCCGTCCGAGAAGGTTCCTGCTCCGCCCTCGCCGAACTGCACATTGGTATTGACATCAAGAATGCCCTTGTCTCTAAGCATATCCACCGCATCGGCACGCCTTTTGACATCGGCTCCCCTTTCGAAAACGACAGGTCTAAGTCCTGCCTTTGCAAGCAGAAAAGCACAAAAAAGCCCGGCAGGACCCGAGCCGATTATGACGGGTCTTTTTATGGGGCTTAAATTATGGTATGGAAAAGAATATTTTTCCTCATTATACAGCGAGACATCTTTGTTTAACAAAGCCTTTTCATCACCCGTTAGCCTTACGGCAAAGGTACACACATAGCATGCTCTATCACTTCTGCGGGCATCCAGCGATTTTCTAAGAAGCTTTATTTCTTTTATGCGGTTTGTCCCTACGGAAAGCTTTTTTGCAATACTTTCTTTATAATCTCCGTCCGATAACAAAGGGACCTTGACACCTGTGATTTTTAGCATGGGTGTTCCTCCTTAAGCAGTCAGCCCAAGCTGATTATACACAAAAAATACCATTCCTATAATCTCCATAACTATTATCCCAACCGCAATAGCATAATACTTCTTCTTGCGAACGGCAAGTACGATGTTGAGTATCAAAAACGGAAGTGTGCTCAAAATTCCGCCAAGGAAAATTGCAATAAGGGCGGCTGCAAAATGAGGCATATTCATCGTGCAAAGCGTACTGTATATAAGGATTTCTGCCGCATAACCGACAAAGCAGGTAAGGACAGTTATAAGAAGTACATACCAGTGTTTTATATATTCTTTTATAAGGGTAGTTTGTGTCTTTTTTTCATTTCTTTTGTTTTGGTTTTGAATTATTTCTTCGGTATTCATAGCTAATCCTTTCGTATAAACAAGAAAACCGCATTGTAATGCGGTTTTCTGCATAATGGGAATGCTTATTTTATAATTATACGGCATAATACCGCTTGTACATTCCGTTAAATCAGGACAATTATTTGTTAACAGCGTCCTTTAAGCCTCTGCCTGCCTTGAATGCAGGAACTGTAGATGCTGCGATTTTGATTTCTGCACCTGTCTGGGGGTTCTTACCTGTTCTTGCTGCGCGCTTCTTTGTTTCGAAAGAACCGAAGCCAACAAGAGAAATCTTGTCACCCTTTGCCAATGCTTCTGTAACTGCGTCAACAAATGCATTGAGTGCCTTTTCTGCGTCTACCTTCTTTAATCCGGCTTTTTCAGCCATAACAGCAACTAATTCGCTCTTCTTCATTTTACCAACTACCTCCTAAGTAATTATGATATATGAACATTATACCAAAACTAATTCACATATGCAATAGGTATAATAAACAAAAATTTTGTGCATAAAGTTTCGAAAAAACCCGGTTCTTTGGTGGTAAATGCCAACAAAACGGGTTTTTTGAGGCTTTTTTGATTATCCAATCACATTTACAAGTGTAAGCATCTTATAGTCAATATACAGGGTTGTAGCAGATCTCTGGTTTGTATGGATATCGCACCAGATAACATCTCCTGCCTTTAAGTCTCTGTCAAGAGACGCATCGCTAAGGGTAATCATGTCGGAAAGCTTCATTCCGTCATATGCAGTCTTTACATTAAGGCGGACACGGAGTATATCTCCTGCCTTGTCATATCCTGCACTGAGACAGGGGAACATGTCAAAGTAGATTTCCGCTCCCTTTTCGTACATATCGGATGCAATATACATAAACGGAGTTGAGAACATATATGCACTTGCGGATACATAATCTGCAAAGTCACGGCTCTTGCGAACCATACCGTCCATAAAGGGTGCCTCATATACGAAGTTGGGGATTTCCTCAGCAATATATGCATAATCCGCAGAATTTGCAGGATATGTGCCCGCAGCCTGTCTTATTGTAAGGGGCAGGTATGTTGCATCGTATCCGCAGCTGTAGCCTATGTGCATACCGAAGGACAAGCTGTACTGCATAAGTATACAGCTAAGCTCTTTCTTGGTAATGATGTTTTGGGGATTGATTTTTCCATCTGCATAGAGCGAGATACCGAAGGCATGTGCGTATCTCATGTTGTCGGAGAATTTGTTCTCTCCGAGTGTTACTCCCTCATAGCTCTTGCCGTCTGGCTTAATAGCTCCCGAGAAGAAGAATTCGTTGTTCACAGCTCCGAGAGTGAGCATGGAAATTGCATCTTCTACCGTAACGCTCTTTGCTGCCTCTTCCTGAGTTGCAGTTATTCCCTTGTTGTCAAGTGCATATCCTACCGCTATGCTCCAGTACTTAGCATAAGCTCCGTCATAGAGGATATCGAAGTTGTACTTGATTGCAGGGTTTCTGTATTTGTACTGAAATCTCATTACAGCCGCAGAAAGCTCCTCGTATGTGATAGTGCCGTTTGCATCGTAGGGTGTATCAAAGATGCCCGAGCCATCGTATACTGCCTTATATACATCGTCCGAGAAATTGTCTATGAAGTTTCTCTTATTACTTGGGTTAAGGTCATTTGCTCTTACGATAAGAACTGCAGCTTCTGCTCTTGTAAGGGTATCACCTAAGCGGAGGTTAAGCATATCGCCTCCGACAATAAGACCTGTATTATATACCCAAGCTGCAACATTTGCATCATCCCACTGGCTTGTTATGTAATTGGGTGCGGTTTCCTTTGCTCCGTTTGCGTATCTCTTGTAGAGAAGAGAAGCAACCTCGCCTCTTGTTATAGCATTTTGGGGATTAAAGTTGCCGTTTGCATCACCGTCAAGGCGGGAGTACATTACATAGTCATATGCCCAGTGATCCTTGGGAACATCGTTAAAGTCCTTTTCGAACTTAACATCGGATTTGCCGAGCATCTTGACAAATTCCGCACGGCTTACAACCGCGAGCGGACGGAAGGTTCCGTCTTCAAAGCCGTTAATTGTGCCCTCTGTAACAAGTCTTTCTACAGATGCCATTGCCCAATGACTGCCGTCTATATCGGCAAACGCTGTCTGTGCCATGACACTAAATCCGCTAAGGGACATAACTGTCATAATGGCCGCAAGTGTAATTGCTGTAAGCTTTTTCATAATATTTCAATCCTTTCGATATAAATACTCTCTGACCGTTCTCGGTGCATCATCCGTCATATTGCATCCAAGCACGCAAAGCTGTGCCGTTGCAATAAAGTCCGAAACCGCAGAAAGCGTTATGTTTACAAGCTCGTCCGACACAGGATGTATAATAGCTTCAAAAAGTCTCTTTATGCCCTCAAGTGCAGAGCAGGGGCGGATTTTGTTAACCTCGCTCCTTTCCAGAAACACTGCTGACTTAAGCGGTACAGAGGTATTGACATTTATTCCCGTAGAGCCTGCCCACGGAGTTCCGTATATATACCATGTGCCGTCAATCTTCCTGAGTGCAGGGGCGTCGTCATTGAGTATGTATGTTCCGGGGTATACCTTCATCCAAAGACCCGTATGGGTGGACTTGCCCGTTCCCGACTCTGCCGAAAAAGCCATACCGTAGCCCTCGTGGACTATTGAGGATGCATGCATTACAAATCCGCCGTTAAACACAAGTGCCAGGCGGAACGCCCTTTCCAAAACATTGCAGAGTACGGCACTTCCGTCTATCCCAAGATGCTTTTTTACATCATATACCAAAACCTCAGCTTTTTTTCTGCCGTTGTCATAGTCTAATCTTGCACATATTATTTCGTTTATAAAGTCGTAGAAGCATATGCTGTAGCATCCGTCGCCCGATGAGTACCAATTGACCTCTTCCCTTTCGGTAAGCTTTGTGCTCTCGGGTTCTTTGATCCTTTCGTCTGTCATGGTGCAGGTTATACCAAGATCTGCCTCTGTGGTGTCCTCTGTCAGATACGGCTCAAACATTTTTTCCGTTGTTTCATCGGGAAAGCTGTCGAGGTCAAAAATCAGGTCTGCAACTTTGAGTCTGTATTTCATTAAAGATTTCACCGCCTTTTTCAGTTTCATTTTTCATTGTACCACAATTCTCAGAAAAAATCAAGGATAAGACAAAACAAATCAAAATAATTATATACAAAATTAAAATTGTGCTCTTGACAAGAGGAAAATTTTGTGTTACAATCGTCAAAACTGAATACGGGGAGCTTTTATAAAGGCTGAGAGGGAATTGAGAATTCCGACCCATGAACCTGATACGGATAATGCCGGCGTAGGAAAATATATTGCAATATAACGGAGATTGTCCATACGGATAATCTCTTTCTTTTTATTCAGGAATGTTCAGTTATTAAAATCAATCAAAAAGGATGTGTTTTAATGACAAAAATTAAAAAAATGACTTTAAGTGCCGTTATGTGTGCACTTTCCTTTGTGCTTGTGACGGTATCCAAGCTCATCCCTGCACCTTGGCTCAGCGGAGGAAGCATAACACTTGCAAGCATGGTGCCTATTATTCTTGTTTCGGTAATCCTCGGTACAAAATGGGGACTTATGACAGGCTTTGTTTTCTCGCTCATTCAGATGATGACGGGCTTCTATGTGCCTCCTGCATCGAGCTTTCTTACATTTGCAGGGGTGGTTTTTCTTGACTACATAGGTGCATTTACGGTTCTGGGGCTTGCGGGATTTTTTGCAAAAAGGATTGGAAACCGACCCTTTGCCGTCCCCTTAAGCGGTGTTATAGTTACATCTCTAAGGTATGTATTTCATATTTTGTCGGGAATTATGATATGGGGTGCAATCGCAGAAACGGACTCAATTCCGCTTTATTCCATAGTGTATAACGGCTCTTATATGATACCCGAGATAATTATTACGGCAGTTGTGCTGTCGGTTGTTTCGCCGAGGATTATGAAATCAAAAAAATAATATTTGGAAATGAAGTTTTTAAAAAGCAATTGACAAAACAAGTTTAATTTCAAGGGTTTTCTTGTTCGGTTTTTTGTTATTGCAGTACAAATTTCTTCGTCCGCTATACGATATCCCATATCACACTTGGTATGAATTTTGGGAACATTCGCCCCAAATCTTTGTAAAAATCCCGCCGCGATGACACGCTCACTCAGAGCGAGGCATCGCTAAAATCGACGGACAGCAGCGGAAATTTGATTCCGTCGATTTTACGGAATTTTTACTTTGATTTGTGCCAAATGTTTTGCCCCAAAATTCATAAGGCGTGTGCTACGGAATACCGCATATCGTACGAGCGCACAGCAGAGGGTATTCAATAAGTTGCGTCTTGC
>JAZSFO010000026.1:0-33893 GCA_045532255.1 Clostridia bacterium
TAAGCAGTTGCATCAGCATCCAAACCCGCCTAAAACAAGTAAAATAGTCATTTCTCTTCGTTGTCGGTCTTGAAATACGAAAGTATTCCTGCACCCTTCCGCCTTGATAAATAACTATTTTATCTTGTTTTAGGTTCAAAAAATTTTCAGTGCTGTGTTTTTGCGTCAATGCGAGGCAAAAACACAGCGAATGCTTTACGCATTTGCGAGTATTTTAACAATGCAGTGGCGTAAAAACACGCACCCAAAACGGGTTTGGATACTGATGCAACTGCTTTAGGTATCTGTTCTTGAAATACGCACTTAGCAACGGTTGAATACCCTCTGATGAAGCTCATCATGGAATTTACCCTTTGCAGAATTGTTTATATAAAAAAATAAATTTTTTAAGAAAATTTGCAAAAAACTATTTCATTCTCTCGGTATCTGTGATACAATAGCTATATAATGTTTATTATAAGAAAAAAGAGGTGAACTTATGGGCAAATGTATCGCCGTAGCCAACCAGAAGGGAGGCGTAGGCAAAACAACTACAAGTGTCAACCTTAGCTCATGCCTTGCATCTTACGGCAAAAAGGTCCTGCTTATAGACACCGACCCTCAGGGTAATGCATCAAGCGGAGTCGGTATAGTAAAAGAGGATATAGAAAAAAGCATTTACAATGTTATCATAGAGGGTCTTGACATAAAAGAGGCTATCATAAAAACCGATGTACATAACCTCACTCTCTGCCCGTCAAACATCGATTTGGCAGGTGCGGAGATTGAACTTGTATCGGAACAAAACAGAGAATATCTTTTAAGAGAAGCAGTAGGGAAAATAAAGGACGAATATGACTTCATTATCATAGACTGTCCGCCGTCTCTGGGACTTCTTACCCTCAATTCCTTTGTATGTGCAGACAGCATCATAATTCCCATTCAATGTGAGTATTATGCTCTGGAGGGATTAAGCCAGCTTACAAATACCATACGCAAAATCAAAACTGCATTTAATCCAAATCTTGAGCTTGAGGGCGTGCTTCTTACGATGTATGACACAAGGACAAACCTTTCTACCCAGGTGGCAAGGGAAGTCAAGAAGTACTACGGAGCAAAGCTGTATAAGTCTGTAATACCAAGAAATGTGCGCCTCAGCGAAGCACCGAGCTTCGGTCAGCCGATAAATATATATGACAAATCCTCAAAGGGAAGTACAAGCTATATGAGTCTTGCCTCCGAGGTAATAAGTGCCAATACGAAAAGAGGTGACCTTTGATGGCAAAAAAAGGTCTCGGAAAAGGGCTTGATGCTCTTTTTGGAACTGCAGGTGCAGAGGATATAGTGTCGCCTGCTGTTAAGACGGAGACGGGCGATAGTATAATCAGCTTGAAGCTTGTGGATATAGAGCCAAACCGAAGTCAGCCGAGAAAGGATTTTGACGAGGACAGCTTAAATGAGCTTGCATCTTCCATAAAGGAAAACGGAGTGATATCGCCAATCATTGTAAAGAGAGCAGAAAACGGCTTCTATACAATAGTTGCGGGAGAACGCAGATGGCGTGCCTCAAAAAAAGCGGGACTTAAAGAAATTCCTGCAATTGTAAGGGAGCTTTCGGAGATAGAAACGAGGAAAATCGCCCTTATCGAAAACCTGCAAAGACAAGACTTAAATGCAGTTGAAGAGGCGCTTGGCTACAGAGAGCTTATGGACGAGCACTCACTCACTCAGGAAGAAGTCGCAACCATGATGGGCAAGAGCAGAAGCTCTGTTGCAAATTCCCTGAGACTTCTCTCGCTTTCGCCCGATGTGCTTTCTCTTGTAAGAGAGGGAAGGATTTCCTTTGGTCATGCCAAGGTGATTATGGGATGCGATGCCAAGAAGCAAAGCGAAATCGCAAAGCAGATAATAGACGGCGAATTGAGTGTAAGGCAAACTGAAGAACTGCTTAAACAAAAACAGACAAAAAAACCGTCGGGTACAAAAAAAGACTTAAATATGACTCTTGCACTTAAGGAAATAGAAAAAGGAATATCATCAATTCTTGGAGCAAATGTCAAAATCAAGGACAAGGGTAATAAAGGAACCGTCAGCGTGGAATATTATTCTTCCGAGGAGCTGGAAAGAATAGTAAACATACTTTCGGGCAAAAAATAAAAAAGAGACAAAATTTTGCGAAATTTCCCCAAAAAACGCCCCGAAAACCCACCCTCTGTATTGAATTTTTACGAGGTAGGCAATGTGGTTTTACATCGGATGCGAAAAGTGTCTCAAAACGGCAAATTTTTGATATTTGACACTGTACAATAATTTTGGACTTAATTATGGTTAGGAGTGGTGATTTTGAAGCAGAACACAAAATTTATATGGATTTATGTTGCAATACTGTTTTCCTTTGCGATAATTCTTATTTTGTTTGCGGGTCTCACCCAGAACAATTACCAAAAGGAAATTAACGATCAGGAAATGGTAACTGCAGGAATAAGAAAAAGTCTTTCCGCACTTTCTATGGAGAACGAGGCTCTTAATTCCAAGCTCAAGGAATTTGAGGCACAGAACACAGCCCTTATGGAAGAGAACGAAAGACTTTCCAAGGAAAGCCGTGCGGCTATATCCTTTTATGACGGAGAGGCGGAAACAACAAAAATACTACTCCGAGCATATGCAGACCGCCTTGACGGAAAGAATGAAGAAGCCAAAGCTATGCTTGAGGGTATCGACAGAGCACAGCTTACAAGACAGCAAATAAATCTTTATGATATGATAATAGGAGAGTGACTAAAAAATGTTAGACATTAGAGTAATAAGAACAGAAACCGAAAGGGTAAAGGCTGCCCTCAAAAGAAGAAAAGAAGTTGTAGACATCGATGCTATACTTGAGCTTGATGCCAAAAAGAGAGAAACACTTTTTGAGGTAGAGGGTCTTAAGAGCCGTCAGAACGAAGTAAGCAAGAAAATCCCTGCAATGAAAAAGGCAGGCGAGGACACAACAGAGATATTTAAGGAAATGAAAGAGCTTTCCGACAGTATCAAGACACTTGACGAAAAGGTAAGAGAGCTTGACGAGGAGCTTAGTACCCTTATGCTCACAATACCCAATATTCCAAACAGCGAAGTGCCCGACGGCGACACAGACGATGACAATATAGAGATAAGAAAATTTATGGAGCCGACAGCCTTTGACTTTGAACCCAAGGCACATTGGGATGTCGGTTCGGACCTTGGCATAATAGATGCCCCCACAGCAGGCAAGGTTACAGGCACAAGATTTACCTTCTACAAGGGTCTGGGTGCAAGACTTGAGCGAGCTGTAATCAACTTCTATCTCGACACACATACAACCGAGAGCGGATATACAGAAATCTTCCCGCCTTATATGGTTCACAGAAGAAGCATGGTAGGAACAGGACAGCTTCCTAAGTTTGAAGAGGACGCATTCAAGGTGCAGGGAACAGATTACTTCCTTATCCCCACAGCAGAGGTTCCTGTAACCAACATGTACAGAGACGAAATTCTCGACGGCGACAAGCTCCCTATTAAGCATGTTGCTTATTCCGCATGCTTCCGTGCCGAAGCAGGAAGTGCAGGAAAGGACACAAGAGGTCTTATCCGTCAGCATCAGTTCAACAAGGTAGAGCTTGTTAAGTTTGCAAAGCCCGAAGAGTCCTACGAAGAGCTGGAAAAACTTACAAGAGATGCCGAAAAGGTACTTCAGATGCTAAAGATTCCCTACAGAGTAGTGGCTATCTGCGTAGGAGACCTCGGCTTTACTGCGGCTAAGAAGTATGATATAGAGGTATGGATGCCAAGCTATAACAGATATGTGGAAATTTCCTCTTGCTCTAACTTTGAAGATTTTCAGGCAAGAAGAGCAAACATCAAGTTTAAGAATTCGCCCAAGGACAAGGCTCAGTATGTACACACCCTCAACGGAAGCGGTGTTGCTATCGGAAGAACAGTTGCGGCAATACTCGAAAACTTCCAGAACGAAGACGGGTCTGTAACAGTTCCCGATGTTCTTGTACCCTACATGGGCGGACAGAAAGTAATTAAAAAGGACTAATATTATATGAAACAAATGCCAACCATAACGCCCGAAGAGATAGAAGTTCAAAACAGCTTTATGTCGAGGGTGTATGACAAGCTATACGGTCTTAACAAAAAAGCATATATAGAAACCTACGGCTGTCAGCAGAATGTCAGCGATTCCGAGACCATAACAGGCATGCTCGTGTCTATGGGCTATGAGATGACGGAACGGAGAGACGAAGCGGACTTCATCATATACAACACCTGTGCCGTAAGGGAAAATGCAGAGCTTAAGGTCTATGGAAACTTAGGTGCACTTAAGCATATCAAAAACCGCAACGGCGATGTAATACTTGCCGTTTGCGGTTGCATGATGCAACAGGAGACTGTCAAGGAGCAGATAAGGAAGAAGTATAAGCACATTGACCTTGTTTTCGGCACTCACTCGCTCTATAAGTTCCCTGAGCTTTTATACCGTGTTATCACAGACAGGGAGAGGGTCTTTGATGTTAAGTCTACCGACGGTGCAATAGCCGAGGGACTTCCGTCAAGGAAAGCGGACGGACCTTGTGCATGGGTATCCGTTATGTACGGATGCAATAACTTCTGTTCGTACTGCATAGTTCCGTATGTCAGGGGCAGAGAAAGAAGCCGTGACAAAGAAAATATACTTTCCGAGGTAAGACAGGCGGCAGAGAGAGGTTGCAAGGAAGTAACCCTTCTCGGTCAGAATGTCAATTCCTACGGTGCGGGACTAAATGAGGATATAGATTTTGCCGACCTTCTTACAATGGTATGCAGAGTTGATGGAATTGAGCGTGTCCGCTTTATGACAAGCCATCCCAAGGATATAAGCGACAAGCTGATTGACACAATGGCAAGAGAGGACAAGGTCTGCAAACAGCTTCATCTTCCTGTTCAGGCAGGAAACGATGAGGTGCTTAAACGAATGAACCGCAAATATACCTCGGCAGAATACCTCGAAGAGATAAGAAAAATCAAACAGAAGATGCCCGATATCGCACTTACAACCGATATTATCGTAGGCTTCCCGGGGGAGACAACCGAGCAGTTTGAGGACACCATAAAAATCCTTGAAGAGGTAAGGTATGACACTATTTTTTCCTTTATATATTCAAAGAGACCGGGAACTCCCGCCTCGGAGATGGAGGATGTCATATCCCCTGAGGAAAAGAAAGCTAATTTCGAAAGACTTCTTGCCGTTCAGGACAAAATATCCCGAGAAAAGAATATGGAGCTTGAGGGAAAAACCGTAACCGTTCTGGTTGAGGGCAGGAGCAAGAACAACGAGAGCTATCTTATGGGAAGAACCGAGGGCGGAAAGACCGTAAACTTTGAGGGCGATATTTCTCTTAAGGGAGAGCTTGTCCGCGTTAAGATTACCGAGGCAAAGACTTGGTCGCTCACAGGGGAAGTTGAAAATTGAAAATTGAAAATGGAGAATGAACAATGAATGAGATTATAGAAAAAGCAAGAGAGCTTGGGCAGATGCTCAGTGAAAGTGACGAATTCAAGGCACTTAAGGGTGCGGAGGAGCTTCAGCTTGCAGACAGCGAGGCTACCGAGCTTATGATGGAATACGCAAACACAAGAGAGAGACTTTCTAATAAGATGGCAGATCCCTCGAACACCGAGGACGACTTCAGGGCTATTCAGAAAGAGATGGAAGATGCGTTTGGCATGCTTATGACAAACGCCAACATCAAGCGTTATATAGAAGCAAACAACAGCTTTAAGACCCTTATAGACCAGGTAAATGCCATAATCGCCTTTTATGTAAAGGGCGAGGAGCAGTCGGGAGGCTGTTCGGGTAATTGCTCAAGTTGCGGAGGCTGTAAGTAATTCAATACCAAACGGGAGGACGAAATGGGAACAAATACTAATGAACCGTCAAAAATGATGAAGCAGTACCTTTCTATAAAAAGTGAGTATCAGGACTGCATACTGTTTTTCCGTCTCGGAGACTTCTACGAGATGTTCTATGATGATGCCATAACCGCCTCTCAAATACTGGAAATCACCCTTACAGGCAAGGACTGCGGACAGGAGGAGAGAGCACCCATGTGCGGTGTGCCCTTTCACAGTGCGCAAAACTATATTGCCCGCCTCATAAAGCACGGCAGGAAGGTAGCAATCTGCGAGCAGGTAGAGGACCCCAAGACAGCAAAGGGACTTGTAAAAAGAGATGTAGTCCGCATAATAACCCCCGGCACTGCAAATCTCGATACAATCCTTACCCCTGACGAAAACAACTACCTTGCATGTATCTGTATAGATGATGATTATTACGGACTTACACTCTGCGATGTAACAACGGGAGAGGTTATAACCACAGACGGACCCAATGACAGAGTGGAAAACCAGCTTGTAAACACCCTTGCTTGCTTCAGACCCAAGGAAATTATCATAAATGACAGAGGGTATAAAAAGACAAATGCCGTAGAAGAGCTCAAAAACCGATATGACTTCTACGAGAGCTTTGTATGCGAGGAATACTTTGAGCTTCAAAATGCGACAGAGCTTTCGAGAGAAAAATTTGAGAAGCAATGGAGCGAGGGATTTTTCTTTGACAAGGATTACTGTGTGCGCAGTGTCGGTGCAATTCTTCGCTATCTTGACGAAACGCAGAAAACCGACCTTTCGCATATACAAAATATTTCCTACTACAAGTCCTGCGACTATCTTGACATCGACATGTCCTCAAGACGAAACCTTGAGCTTACGGAAACCATGAGAGACAAGAGCAAAAAGGGTTCTCTATACGGAATTCTGGACAAGACGGGAACAGGCATGGGCGCAAGAATGCTCAAAAGCTGGATAGACAGACCGCTTGTAAACTGCGATGCAATAGAAGAAAGACTTTCCTCGGTGGAGGAGCTTTATCACAGCCGTGATTTGCTCGACAGCCTGAGAGCAGAGATACGCAAAATCAAGGATATAGAAAGAATTATTTCCAAGACGGTATTTGGCTCGTGCAACGCAAGAGACTTCTTTGCACTCAAGGAAAGCATAGCCCAACTCCCGTCAATCAAGAGACTTCTCAGACTTTGCAAAAGTCCGCTTTTTGCAAGGTTTTCGCAAGACTTTGACGACCTTTCCGATATATTCATACTTCTGGAGAGCGCTCTCAAGGAGGACGAGCTTCCCCTTACCATCCGTGAGGGAGGCTTTATTAAGGACGGCTTTGACAAGGAGCTGGACCGCCTCAGAGGTATTATGACGGGCGGCGCAGGCGCAGTAGCACAGATAGAAGCTCAGGAAAGAGAAAAAACAGGAATAAAAACCCTTAAGATAAATTACAACAAGGTCTACGGCTACTACATAGAGGTTACCCGTTCGTTTTTAGGTCAGGTTCCCGACCATTATATCAGAAAGCAGACCCTTACGGGAAGCGAGAGGTTTATAACCCCCGAGCTTAAGGACCTCGAAAACACTATCCTCAGCGCAAGAGAAAGGGTAAACGAGCTTGAATATACAGACTTTATGTATCTTCGCGATAACATCACAAAGAACATAAAGAGATTTAAGAAGATGGCAGAGACCGTAAGCGTTACCGATGTTTTGTGCTCTCTTTCGTATGTCGCATCTGTTAACGGCTATGTAAGACCCGAGGTCAATGAAAGCGGAGTTATCGACATAAAGGACGGCAGACATCCAATAGTAGAGCTTTCTTCTGCAGGAGGTCTGTTTGTACCCAACAACACTTATCTTGACAAGGGCGAAAACAGATTCTCAATCATAACAGGACCCAACATGGCAGGTAAGTCCACATATATGAGACAGACCGCCATAATCACCCTTATGGCACAGATGGGTTCCTTTGTACCTGCCAAGAGTGCATCAATAGGCATAGTTGACAGGATTTTTACAAGAATTGGGGCATCGGACGACCTTTCGTCAGGACAGAGTACCTTTATGGTAGAGATGAACGAGGTTGCCCATATACTCAGGGAAGCAACCGACAAGAGTCTGCTTGTCCTCGACGAGATAGGCAGAGGCACAAGCACATATGACGGTCTTTCGATAGCGTGGGCGGTGGTGGAATACGCCGCAAACAAAATCGGCGCAAAGGCTCTCTTTGCAACGCATTACCACGAGCTTACGGAGCTTGAGGGAAGAATTGAGGGAGTACGCAACTATTCTGTCGCGGTAAAAAGACGCGGGGACGATATAACCTTCCTTAGAAAGATAGTAAGGGGCGGTACTGACGACAGCTTTGGAATAGAGGTTGCAAAGCTTGCAGGAGTGCCCGATGAGGTTACCGACAGAGCCAAGGAAGTGCTTCATGCAATAGAAAGCAAGGAAGGCAAGAAGGACACAAGCATAGAAGAAAACCTCAAAAATACAGAGCTTAAGAAAGCGACGGCATCAAAGCTGTATGACGAGATAATGTCGATAGACATTTCCACCCTCACACCGCTTGAGGCCATGAATGAGCTTTTTCAGTTGCAGAAAAAGGTAGGTAAATTAAGTGAAGATTAATGTTCTTTCCACCGAAATCGCCAATATGATTGCCGCAGGAGAGGTTGTAGAAAGACCTGCTTCTGTGGTTAAGGAGCTGTGCGAAAATTCCATAGATGCAGGAGCTACGCAGATAACGGTGGAAATCAAAAAGGGCGGAGTGCCCTATATAAGAATTACCGACAACGGATGCGGTATAGACAGAGATGATTTGGAAACTGCATTTTTAAGACACGCCACAAGCAAGATAGAAAAGGCGGCAGACCTTGATGCAATAGGAACTCTCGGTTTTCGCGGTGAGGCACTTGCAAGTATATGTGCGGTGTCGAGAATGGAGGTCTTTTCAAAGACGGCAGAGAGCGACATCGGCAGATGCTTAAGCCTCGAGGGCGGAAGAGTAATCGAAAATGACGATGCAGGCTGTCCCGACGGCACAACGATGATTGTAAGAAACCTCTTTTTCAATACCCCTGCGAGAATGAAGTTTCTAAAAAACGATGCAACAGAGACAAGCTATGTCACAGAGGTTGTAAATAAGCTTGTACTCAGCCACCCCGAGATATCCTTTCATTATATCAATAACGGCAAAACAGTACTCAAATCCTCGGGTGACGGCAAGCTCATAAGCAGTATTTACACAGTGTTCGGAGCTGATTATCAGAAGAATATGACAGAGGTTTCCTATGAGGAAAACGGAGTTTTGGTAAAGGGCTATATAGGTAATTCCAAAATAGCCCGAAAGGACAGACGCCACCAGATATTCTTTGTAAATTCTAGAAATATAATTTCCAGAGTAATGTCCTTGGCTGTGGGCGAGGCATTTAAGAATTCTCTTATGACGGGCAGGTTTCCCGTATGTATTCTTAAGGCGGAGACAGACCCCAGGACTCTTGATGTCAATGTCCATCCCGCCAAGGTCGAGGTTCGCTTTCAGGACGAAAAGAAGGTATACCATGCGGTTTACTGGGCGTGTCACAATGCCCTTTCGGAGAGGAAGTTTGTCCCCGAGATAAATATTCCCGACCCCAATGTGAAAATGCCTGTAAAAAATGCCCCCTCATATGAGGAGGCAAAGCAGATAAACTTCCTAAAGGACAGCTATGTTAAGACAGCAGAGGTTAAGCCGACCTTCAAGGCACCCGAGATTAAGAGGGAGGAACCCAAGAAACCCGAACCCAAGGTGCAGGAGACTATAGATGAGACAAGATTTTCTTTCTATCAGAAGCCTCAGGAGACCATTGTTGAGCGAGAGCTCGTACAGCAGATGGAATACACAACGCCTGCAGAAAAGGAAGCAGAGCCAAAACCGACAGAAGTAAAGGCAGATACGGATTTTCGCCTTGTCGGACAGGTGTTTGGAACCTTTATTCTGCTCGAGATAGATAACGAAATGCTTATCATAGACCAGCATGCCGCACACGAGAGGCTTTGCTACGAGGAGCTTCTGGAGGAGTTCCGCCAGAGTGACATAACCTCTCAGCTTATGCTTCTGCCCGTAACCATGACCCTCTCGCCGAGCGAGATGGCAATAGCAACGGAAAACAGAGATTTCCTTTATCAGCTTGGCTTTGAGACCGACGAGTACGGAGTGTCGAGCATAATAATCCGTTCCACACCCGGAACATTTGAGGAACAGGACATAAAGGACCTGATTTCTGACATAATAACTCTTATTATAAAGAATGAAAGCAATATTCACAGACAGCTTTTCCAGGAGGCACTTCATATGATTGCGTGCAAAAAGGCACTTAAGGGAAACACCTCTATGACAGAGACCGAAATGAAGGCTCTTGCAGAAAGAGTGCTTTCTCTGGGAGAGGGCATCAACACCTGTCCCCACGGCAGACCCATAACTACCAGAATGTCAAAATATGCTATGGAAAAGCAATTCAAAAGGATACTATGATTAAACCAAAAATTGTTCTTATCGCAGGACCTACGGGAGTCGGCAAGACGGAGACTTCTGTGCTTCTTGCAAAAAAAATGAATACAGAGATTATATCCTGCGATTCCATGCAGATATACAGAGGCATGGATATAGGCACCGCCAAGGTGACACAAGATGAAATGCAGGGTGTAGTCCACCATATGATAGATATCAGGGAGCCATGGGAGAGCTTTAGCGTATATGACTATGTATCTATGGCAACCCCGATTGCAATGAGGATAAATGCCGAGGGAAAAATTCCGCTTCTTGTGGGCGGAACAGGGCTTTATGCAGACTCTCTCATTAAGGGAATAGACTTTAAGAAGGACGCAGGCTCGGACGAAAAGTACAGAGAAGAGATGGAAGAGCTTTCTAAAACCATGGGAAATGAGCATCTGCATGATATGCTTAAGCAAAGAGACCCCGAGAGTGCAGATGCCATACATCCCAACAATGTCAAGCGAGTGATAAGAGCACTCGAATACCATCACGCTACAGGGAATAAGATATCCGACTACAACGAAAGCACAAAGACACTTGAGTCCCCCTATGCTTCCGTGCGGATATACTTTTGGAGAGACAGAGACAGCCTCTATGAGAGGATAGACAAGAGAGTAGACAAGATGCTTGCAGATGGTCTTTTGGGCGAGGTTAAGGAGCTTATGTCAAGAGGACTTACAGAGGGAAACACAGCAATTCAGGCTCTTGGCTACAAGGAGACACTTGCCTTTATAAGAGGCGAAATAACAATAGAGGAAGCATCGGAAAGAATAAAAACAGACACAAGACATTATGCAAAGAGACAGCTTACATGGTTTCGCAGAGACAGGGAGGGAATATGGCTTAATCTTGATGAGTTCTCTTCCCCCGAAGAAACGGCAGACAGATGTTTTGAAATTATAGAGAGGGAAGTTCTATGAAAAAGAAGATAATAATTATTGCACTTGCCCTTCTGGTACTCGGCATATGGACAGTAAGAATGTTTCGGGGAGGCATCAAGCTGGAGATGGTCGGGCACGGCGAGATGGAGAAGTCCTACGCCTTTGATGCACTTGTAATCCGCGACGAAAAGGTAATTAACACACAAAAATCAGGAGTTCTGGAATCTGTAGTCAAGGACAGCCAGGTAGTCGGGAAGAACAGACATGTCGCAAGCATATACGAGTCCGAGATAGACGACGAGGCAAAGTCAAGCCTTGCGGCAATAAATGCCCGAATAGACGAAATAACCAAGGCAAGAGACGAGCTTTCGGGACTTGCCGTAGCAGAGCTTCGTGTTGAGAGCACCATGAACCTAAGAACAGACGAGATAACACAGGCGATTGAGGACGGCAATATGGAAAAGGTCGTGTCCGTTCACAATGAGCTTAATCTGCTCAATGACAAGAAAAACGCCATGGAAAACGGCAAAAACTATACAGACGATATCTTAAACGGTCTTCTTGAGAGCAAGGCAGAATACGAAAGCAAGCTCGGGGATTCCAAGGAGGATCTTTACTCACCGATTGCAGGGGTATACAGCACCCACATGGACGGCTTTGAAGAAATCGTAACAATGTCTGCCATAGGAACTATGACCCCGTATGACTTTGAGAGCATATATAAAATGAAGGGAACCTCGCCAAAGGACGAAAACAGCGGTGCAGTATGCAAGATAATAGATAATTCCGGCTGGGCGGTAGCATTTCTTGCTTCGCAAAAGGAAATATCGGGATTTAAGGAAGGCTCGCAGGTGTATGTGAGGACAAAGAATTCCGAAAAGGATGCCAAAGGCAGAATAAGCTATATATCAACCCCCGTCAATGGAAACTATCTTGTTACCGTAACCTCGGAGGAAAGCACAGAGTGGGCAAATAAGGAAAGGTTTATTTCCATAGACCTTATCCGCAACAAGTACAAGGGTCTCAAGGTTCCCATAAAGGCTCTTCATGTAGCGGACGGAAAAACAGGTGTTTATGTTGTAATAGACGGCATAGTATATTTCAAAAATGTAAATGTTCTCTACAAGGACACAAGCTATGCAATAGTCGAGGAGGACAACACAGCAAAGGGCGGACTTTTGCTCTATGACGAGGTTGTTGTGTCATCAAGCAAAAAATTAAAATCGGGAGACAGAATAACATAATGAGTATAGAAACCAACCTTTTGGAAATAAAGCAAAATATCAAAACCGCCTGCGAAAAGAAGGGCAGAAAAAGCGAGGATGTAACAATCCTTGCCGTAACCAAGACAATAGATGCCCAGAGGATAAACGAGGCGGTAAGCCTTGGGCTTACTGACCTTGGCGAAAACAGGGTTCAGGAGCTTCTTTCTAAGTATGACGAGGTTAAGGGCGATGTAAGGTGGCACATCATAGGTCACCTGCAGAAAAACAAGGTAAAGTACATTGCAGACAAGGTAGTAATGATACACTCGGTAGAGTCGCTTTCGCTCTGTGAGGAAATAGAAAGACAATGTGCAAAAATAGGCAAAGTTATGGACATCTTAATCGAAGTCAATGTTTCGGGCGAGGAGTCAAAAAGCGGTATTTCGCCCACTGAGGTCTATGATTTTGCAGTGGAAGCCTCACAACATGAGCACATAAGGATAAAAGGACTTATGACAATGGCGCCGTTTGAGGCAAATGATGAGGAGCTTCATCAAATTTTTTCAGATTTATATAAAATTTCTGTTGACATATCGCGTAAAAAATTAGATAATGTTAGTATGGAGTGCTTGTCTATGGGTATGACAAATGATTACATACAGGCAGTTGAGGAAAATTCCACAATTGTCCGCGTAGGCACAGGACTCTTCAGATAATAAGGAGGATATAAAAATGGGAGAAATGGTTAAAAAATTCCTGACATTTATGGGTATCGGCGATGTAAGAGACAATGAAGAAGAGATTACCACCGAAAAGAAGGAGGAATTCTTTGCACCTGAGCCAAAGCCCAGATATACAGATATCAGCACAGCGTCCGCACCCTCATCTCAAGGCAGAAAGGGTAAGGTTGTAAACATTCACACAACAACACAGCTCAAGGTGGTTGTGCTTCAGCCCACAACATACAACGATGCAACAGAGATTACAGACCACCTGAGAGAAAAGAAGCCCGTTGTAGTCAACTTAGAAAAGCTCGACAAGGACAGCGCAAGAAAGATAGTTGACTTCTTAAGCGGTGCAGTATATGCCTTAACAGGCAAAATGCAGAAGGTTGCCAACGGCATAATCCTGCTTGTTCCCAGCACAATGGGCATTGCGGGCGATTTTTCCGATGATTTTTCGGACGAGCTTAAGACTCACGCGCTTTTTGATTTCTTTTAAGCCATGACAGACAGAAAAAGTGTTCTCTGGGGTATTACGGATGGCGATGACAGACTGTTTTTGTCAAGGATGTGCGACCTTTGCGACAGGAGCATTAAGACGGGACTTATTTCGTATTCCCGCTTCTTAAGCCCGAGAGAGCAGATGCTTGTTTCGGAAAGACAGATTTTTTTCGGCAAATTAAGCTTCTTTGGCGGATATGACGAGGCGGACAGAAAGATACTTGCCTTTGTGCCTAATGAATGGGAGGAGATAAATTTTCCCATATCATATATTTCGGTAAGTCCCACAAACGGCAGGCAGTATTCTCACAGAGACTATCTCGGCTCGCTTCTTGCACTTGGCATCACAAGAGAGCTTACGGGCGACATAGCAGTTACCGATGACGGAGCGGTTATGGCAATTCTTTTCGAGATTGCGGACTTTGTGTCAATGAATCTTACAAAGGTAGCATCAGCATCGGTTAAGGTAAATATCCTTTTGGACGGTGCGTTTCCCGAGGGGACAAAGACATTTTTAAGTGTCTCGGCCACCGTATCATCTCTTCGTCTTGACTGCGTACTCAGTGCAGTGCTTGGCAAATCCCGCACACACTCTCAAGAGCTTATCTCTGAGGGAAGTGTCAATGTCAATTACAATATAAGCAAAAACCCGTCCCTTATTCTTAGGGAGGGAGACATAATTTCTGCCAGAGGAAGCGGAAAGTTTAAGCTGGAAACTATAGGAAATCTTACGAAAAAAGGCAGAACACATATAGAAGCAAAAAAATATATATAACAGGGAACAAAGGAGGAAATGTCATGATTACACCTATGGACCTTCGTACAAAAACATTCAGGAAGGCTACAGTCGGAGGATATGACAAAAGAGATGTAGACGAATACATCGAGGTGCTGACCGAGGATTACGAAAAGGCATATAAGCAGTCTATTGAAAATGCAGACAAAATAAATGCTCTCACAAAGCTTCTTGACAGCTACAAGGCTATGGAGGACACAATGAAGAATTCCATCATAGTTGCACAGTCAACTGCAGAGGAGCTTCAAAGAACCTCGCAGGAAAAGGCAGAGGTAATCATAGACGAAGCAAGGCTTAAGGCTAAGGAAATTATAGACGAGGCTAATGCCGAGGCAGCCAATATAAATACACAGCTTGCGGAAATGAAAACCGCAATGGAGCTTTATAAAAACAGTGCAAAGGGTATGCTTACGGCTCAGCTTGATGTGCTGGATAAATTTAAGACAGAATAAAATATAAAACCTCTCAAAAGGCATGGTTGTGCTTTTTGGGAGGTTTTGTTCTATGAAGGGCGAAATAAGTAGAAACCCGCATTTGGAGTTTCAATAATGTGTTAATTAATAATTATTATAAATCTGTCCTCTGCTTCCGGCATCAATCACTGTTATTGTAACTATAACGTGGTTTACAGTATATATAATTCTTACATTATCAATACGCAGTCTGAAAACATCTTTATGACCTTTCAGCATTTTTGTATCTCCGCCAGGCAGTTTGTATACAGCTTTTAATATTTTTTCCTGCATTTTGGGAGTTTGTTTTTCAATGAATTTTCTTGCGCGTTTTAATAATATTATTTTATATTTCACAGTGTAATACCCAGACTTTCTGCAAACTGTTCAATAGGCATACCCTCATTTTTCTGAGCGTCTTTATCCTCAATATAATCAGTATACAGATGCTCGCAGAATGCATCATCAGCCGTTTCGTCTAAGGCGGCTTTGAAATTTTGAAGCATATTCAACACATAACATACTTGTGAATCAGGGATTGAATCAATTATACTAATCGCTTTTTCTCTTTCTGACATGTTTTTCACTCCTTTAAGAACTCCCGTTTATAATATTATATCATTAAAATGTAAGAAATACAATATAATTGTTAAAAATCGTCTTTTGTACAATATTCTAGGTATGCGGCAAATTCTATATAATTTCTGCAAAGGGTGAATTTTATGATACGCTTCAGCGGAGGATATCCAATCGTTGCTAAGTGCGTATTTCAACTTATTGAATATCTTCCGCTGCGCGCTCGTCCGATATACGATATCCCGCATAACACGCCTTATGAATTTTGGGATAAAACATACGGCACAAATCAAAGTAAAAATTCCGTAAAACCGACGGAAATCAATTTCCGCTGCTGTCCGCCGGTTTTAGCGATGCCTCGCTCTGAGTGAGCGTGTCATCGCGGCGGTATTTTTGCTTTGTTTTGGGGTGGATGTTCCCAAAATTCATACCTAGTGTTATGCGGGATAGCGTATAGTGGACGGGTGTACACCCGATGTATGCTCCTGCATCAATCACTGATATTAATTTTAAAAATCATGCCTGCCTCCGCAGTCAATATTATTTTCTTCCAAAATGCAGACGATTTCTTCTATTGCATCAAAATCAGAGAGGGAGTCGTCTGCTATTACTTTTTTGATTATGTTTAGGATTAAAATAGCATTTGTGTCTGCAATTTGGTTTATTTCAAGATTTGACTCAAAGATGTTTTTTAGCATATCGCATATGTGATTTTGCAAAAGTTCGAGTTTAATGTTCATATATCCTCCAAAATAGATTTACATTCAAATGAATGTAATAATGCAATATTATATAATGTTTGTGCTAAAATGTCAATACATTCATATAAATGTAAAGGGTGTATGAGAAATATATGGCACATTATCCACGACTTAAAAATTTGAGAGAAGACAGGGATTTGACACAAACTGAAGTTGCAAAACTGCTCTTCATTACACAACAACAGTATTCTTTATATGAAAACGGTTATCGCGAGATACCTACAACTGCACTTGTTACGCTTGCAGATTTCTATGATACATCTGTTGATTATATTCTTGGAAGAACTGATAAACAGAATGTTCAAAATTAGAGACAATATTGCACAGCAGTTTTTAATGGCAAACGAATACATAATTGATTTTATGATGGTTTTGTTACTAAAAACCACGAAAAAAGCTATACAAGCGAAATGATGTGACTTCAAAAAGTCTAACTTCTTTTGGAGGTCGGGTCAAAAATCGTCTGTATAGCTTTTTTGTACAATATTCTTGGTATGCGATAAATTCAATATAATTTGTGCAAAGGGTGAATTTTATGATACGCTTCAGCGGAGGATATTCAATCGTTGCTAAGTGCGTATTTCAAGAACATCTACCTTAAATCTGCACAAAAAACGGAGCCGCGCCGACAAGCTCACTCAGAGCTTGGCAGCGCTAAAATTCCCGAACCGCAGCGGAAATTGATTTTCGGTAATTTTACTCCGTTTTTTGCTGGATTTCAGGCAGATGTTTTGTCTTGAAATCCGCAAGACGCAACTTATTGAACATCCTCTGCTGTGCGCTCGTACGATATGCGCTATCCCGCATAACACGCCTTATGAATTTTGGGATAAAACATACGGCACAAATCAAAGTAAAAATTCCGTAAAACCGACGGAAATCAATTTCCGCTGCTGTCCGTTGGTTTTAGCGATGCCTCGCTCTGAGTGAGCGTGTCATCGCGGCGGTATTTTTACTTTAGATTTGGGACTAATGTTCCCAAAATTCATACCTAATGTTATGCGGGATAGCGCATGGCGGACGGGTGTACACCCGATGTATGCTCCTGCATCAAGCACTGTTAATAATTTTAAAAATCATGCCTGCCTCCGCAGTCAATATTATTTTCTTCCAAAATGCAGACGATTTCTTCTATTGCATCAAAATCAGACAAGGAGTCGTCTGCTATTACTTTTTTGATTTTGTTCAGGACAGAAATTGCGTTTGTGTCTGCTATTTGGTTTATTTCAAGATTTGACTCAAAGATGTTTTTTATCATATCGCATATGTGATTTTGTATTAGTTCGAGTTTGATGTTCATTTTATCACCTATCCTCCTAAAATTGTGGTACTAAATGGTACCAAAATTTTAATACGATAATACCATATGGTAACATTAAAGTCAAGAGGTGATTTTGATGTTTTTCCATAGAATTCATGATTTAAGAATTGATAATGATTTAACCCAACAACAAGTTGCAGATTATCTTATGTGTAACCGTCAGGTATATGCCAGATATGAACGCGGTATTCGTGAAATCCCTGTTTCGATGCTCATTAAACTTGCAAAACTTTATAATGTATCTGTTGATTATATAGTGGGATTAAAGTAATATTAATATCTTGGGGCACGGCTTGACGCCTCTCCGAGTGACCTGAAAAAACGCGCTGCGGCAATTGCTGCAGCGTGTTTTTTGCGCTAGAGACTAAGCGCATCACGAAATTGCTCAAAGTGTGCGGTTTCTTTTGTTAATTACAGAAAATATTAAATAAAAAACAGATAAATACCGCAAAAGAAATTGTAAATTATATGTCAATATGAAGAATTTTGTAGATAATCATTGATTTTTGAGATTGACTATGATACAATATTTACAATCGGGATATTTTGAATATCTTTTAAATTAACTATGATATTATTAAATAAAATATGTTTAAGAGGAGACGATTAGTTATGAACAAAATTACAGTAATAGGTTCGGGCAATGTGGGTTCCACAATAGCATATACCCTTACTATTATGGGACTGGCAACAGAGATTGTCATGATTGATGTCAATGAGGAAAAATCTCTTGGCGAAGCGCTTGACATAAGACAGGGTGTTCCCTTCTGCAATCCCGCAAATGTCTATGCAGGAACTTATGCTGATGCAAAAGGCTCAGACATTGTTATCATCACATCGGGACTTGCAAGAAAGGCAGGACAGTCAAGACTTGACCTTGCACAGACAAATGTTGATGTTATCAAGAGCATTGCAGATAAGGTTGTTCCTGTTGTACCCGAGGCTACATATGTTATTGTAAGTAATCCTGTTGATATTTTAACATATGTATTTCTTAAGCACACAGGTCTTCCTCAGGAGCGTGTTATAGGCTCGGGAACAATTCTCGATACAGCAAGACTGCGTGCAAGAATTGCCGAATACTACTCTGTAAACCAGAAGAATGTACACGCATATGTACTGGGAGAGCACGGAGACAGCTCTTTTGTTCCGTGGTCAATTGCAAATATATCCAATGTTCCTGTAGAAAGCTACAAAAAGGCCGCCCTCACAGGCGAAGAATATCCCGAACTCAAAAGAGAAGATGTGGAAAATTATGTCCGCAAGTCAGGCGCAAGAGTTATACAGAGAAAGGGCGCAACATATTATGCAGTATCCATATCCGTATGCCATGTGTGCAAGTGCCTTCTTAGCGGAATTGATACAACTCTTACCGTATCGACACTTCTTAACGGCGAATACGGCATTGACGATGTGTGCCTGAGCCTTCTTAATATTGTAGGAAACAAGGGTGCACACGGCAAGATTATGCTTCAGCTCAATGATGCAGAAATTGCGGCACTCCACAACAGTGCAAATGTTCTTAAGGATTTAACAAGAAGTCTAATTATATAAATACACAGAAAGGAATGTAAAAAATGGACTATCGTATTGAACATGATTCCATGGGCGAGGTAAAGGTTCCCGCAGATAAGCTCTGGGCTGCCCAGACACAAAGAAGCCATGAAAATTTTGAAATAGGTGTAGGTATTGAAACAATGCCTCAGGAAATCATACACGCATTCGGCGTGCTTAAGAAAGCAGCCGCTATAACAAACAATGCTCTGCGTCCCGAAAAAATGACAAGCAAAAAGATGGGTGCCATAAAGGAAGCATGTGACGAAATTATGGCAGGAAAGCTAAGTGACAACTTCCCTCTCGTTGTATGGCAGACAGGCTCGGGCACACAGTCCAACATGAATGCAAACGAGGTTATTGCAAACAGAGGAAATCAGATACTTGGCGAAAAGCTTCTTCATCCCAATGACGATGTCAATATGAGCCAGTCCTCAAACGATACATTCCCCACAGCTATGCACATAGCTGCGGTGCTTGTTCTGGAAGACAAGTTAATCCCCGCAGTAAAAGAGCTTGCAGACACCTTCAAAAGACTTGAAGAAGAAAACAAAGGCATTGTAAAGAGCGGAAGAACACATCTTCAGGACGCAACCCCAATCACATTCAGTCAGGAAATTAGCGGATGGCGCTCAAGCCTTGAAAAGGATATCGAGCTTATAAAGCGTTCCATAGAGCCTCTCTACGAGCTTGCCCTCGGCGGTACAGCAGTAGGAACAGGCCTTAATGCACCAAAGGACTTCGGCGAGGTTGTCGCAAAGGAAGTCGGAAATATCACAAACAAGCCCTTTGTAACAGCATCAAACAAATTCCATGCACTTACATCAAAGGATGAGCTTGTGTTTGCACATGGTGCAATCAAGGCACTTGCGGCAGATATGATGAAGATTGCAAACGATGTCCGCTGGCTTGCATCAGGTCCCAGAGACGGCCTTGGCGAAATCTTTATTCCCGAGAACGAGCCGGGTTCTTCCATCATGCCCGGTAAGGTAAACCCCACACAGTGCGAAGCCGTAACAATGGTTGCTGTTCAGGTAATGGGCAACGATGTTGCAGTGAGCCTGGCGGCATCTCAGGGCAACTTTGAACTGAATGTATTTATGCCCGTATGTGCCTACAACTTCCTGCAGTCTGCAAGACTTATGGCAGAAGCTATTATATCCTTTAACAAAAATTGTGCAGTAGGCATCAAGGCTAATAAAGAAAAGATGCATCACAATCTTCACAATTCCCTTATGCTTGTTACTGCACTTAACCCATATATAGGATACGAAAATGCAGCCAAAACTGCAAAAAAAGCATATAAGGACAATATCTCTCTTAAGGAAGCCTGCGTTGAGCTGGGATTTTTGACACCCGAAAGGTTTGACGAAGTATTCCACCCCGAAGAAATGGTTTAACTAAGAAACATTTAATCTGGAGGTATAGAAATGAAGGTTAGTTACTTTCCGGGATGTACCCTCAAGAACAAAGCAAAAGACCTTGATTTGTATGCATACAAATCCGCTGAGGCTCTTGGGATTACTCTCGAAGAAATAGAAAATTGGCAATGCTGCGGAGGCGTATTCACCACCGACAAGAACGAGGTTGCAACAAAGCTTTCTTCCGTTCGTGCATTAAAGGAGGCTTACTTAAAGAGCCAGCCTCTTGTAACAGTATGCTCAGCTTGCCACAATGTTATTAAACAAACAAATCATATGATGCAAAATGACAAGGATTTTCAAGACAAGGCAAACCGCTATATGGCAGATGACGGCGGATATTACGGTGAGGCACAGGTTTATCACTATCTTGAGCTTCTTCGTGATGTCGTTGGCTTTGATACCCTTAAGGAAAAGGTTGTAAATTCTCTTAAGGGAAAGAAAATCGGTGCATATTACGGCTGTCTTCTTCTTAGACCAAACAGCGTTATGAAGACAGACGACCCCGAGAATCCGAGCATTATGGAAGATTTTATTAAGGCTCTGGGAGCAGATGCCGTTATCTATGCAAAGCGTAATGAGTGCTGCGGAGGATATGTAAGTCTGGAAAGCCCCTCTCTTGCAAAAAAGAACAGTAATTCCGTCATAGAGAATGCCAAATCTCAGGGAGCGGAAATGATTATCACAGCCTGTCCGCTTTGCAAATACAATCTTATAAAGAACGGTGCAGATATTCCCGTTGTTTATTTTACCGAGCTTTTGGCTGAGGCACTCGGAGTAAAGGAGGATACAGATGAATAATAAGTATCTTCGCGAGGAGTTAATCCGCAGTAGCGGAGTAAACCCCAGAAAATGTATGAAATGCGGTAAGTGCTCTGCAACCTGCCCTGCATATGATGAGATGGAGTACCATCCCCATCAGTTTGTAAGCATGGTTGAGTCGGGAGATATAGAACCGCTTCTGAGTTCAGACTCATTATACAGATGCTTGTCCTGTTTTGCTTGCATCGACAGATGCCCAAGAGGTGTGGAGCCTGCCAAGTTGGTTGAGGCAGTCCGCCTTTCTGTTATCAGAAAGCAAGGCGAAAACAGAATAACGGCAAATGATATTCCGTGTCTTTTAGATGAGGAAACCCCCCAACAGCTTTTGGTAAGTGCATTTAGAAAATATAGTAAATAAGGAGGAAAGGACAAATGCAAAGAGTTGGTGTTTTTGTATGTTGGTGCGGCAGTAATATTGCAGGTACAGTTGATGTCGAAGCAGTATCAGAAGCTCTGAAAAACGAACCAGGTGTCGTCTTTTCCGCCAACTATCAATATATGTGTTCTCAGGCAGGACAGGATATGATAAAGGAAGCAATAAAGGAGCACAATCTCAGTGCAATAGTTGTTTGCTCCTGCTCGCCCCGTATGCACGAGGCAACCTTTAGAAAAACCGCCGCTGCCGCAGGCTTAAATCCTTATATGGTAGAAATTGCAAATATAAGAGAACAGTGCTCATGGGTTCATAAGGATATCCCCACAGGAACAGAAAAAGCAATTATTCTCGGCAAGGCGGCTGTTGCAAAGGTTAACTTAAACACACCCCTTACCCCCGGCGAGTCGCCTGTTACAAAGAGAGCGCTTGTTATCGGAGGCGGTATCGCAGGTATACAGACTGCACTTGATATTGCAGATGCAGGCTTCCCCGTTGATATAGTAGAAACCAAGCCTACAATCGGCGGTAAGATGGCACAGCTTGACAAGACATTCCCGACACTTGACTGTGCGGCTTGTATCCTGACACCCAAGATGGTTGATGTCGCACAAAATGAAAAAATCCGTATTTTCTCATACAGCGAAGTGTCCGAAATCAAGGGCTTTGTAGGTAACTTTGATGTAACCATCAAGAAGAATGCCCGCTATGTAAAGGAAGATATATGTACAGGATGCGGTGCTTGTGTAGAAAAGTGCCCGATGAAGAAGGTTCCCAACGAGTTCAATCTCGGTATGGACAACCGCAGAGCAATATATATTCCGTTTGCCCAGGCAGTTCCCAAGGTTGCCACAATCGACCCCAATGCATGTAATATGCTAAAGAACGGCAAATGCGGTCTTTGTGCCAAGGTTTGTACAGCGGGTGCTGTCGACTATACACAGAAGGACGAATATATAAGCGAAAAGTACGGTGCAATTGTAGTTGCAACAGGCTTTAATCCAATCAGCATGGATAAGTTCGACGAGTTTGCCTACAATCAGTCCAAGGATGTAATAACATCACTTGAATTTGAGCGTCTTACAAATGCCGCAGGTCCTACCGCGGGTCACCTCGAAAGACCGTCTGACGGCAAATCGCCAAAGACCATAGTATTTGTTCAGTGCGTAGGCTCAAGATGCGACTCATGTGCCGAAAAGGGCAAGGAATATTGCTCAAAGATTTGCTGTATGTACACAGCTAAGCACGCAATGCTTGTAAGAGACAAATACCCCGATACAGAGGTATATGTGTTCTATATAGATGTAAGAACCCCCGGCAAGAACTTTGATGAATTCTACCGCCGTGCAGTTGAGGAATACGGCGTAAAATATGTCAAGGGTATGGTCGGAAAGGTTACTCCCGAGGGAGATAAGCTAAGGGTTCAGGCATCAGACTTAATTGATAACAAACAGCTTCATATAGATGCAGACCTTGTAGTCCTTGCCGCTGCTATTGAGCCTGACAAGTCAGCAAGACCCCTTGCGACCATGCTCACAGCAAGTATGGACACAAATGACTTCTTTACCGAAGCACATCCCAAGCTCCGCCCCGTAGAAAGCCCGACAGCAGGTGTGTTCCTTTCGGGTGCTTGTCAGGGACCAAAGGATATTCCCGAGACAGTTTCTCAGGCGGGTGCGGCGGCATCAAAGGTTATCGGACTTCTGGCAAAGGACAAATTAACAGGAAACCCCTGCGTAGCACATTCAAACGAGCTTATGTGCAACGGCTGTTCCTCTTGCGAAAGAGTTTGTCCCTATGGTGCTATCACTTATGAAGACAAGGAATTCCGTATGCCCGACAGAACAACAAAGGTAAGAAGAGTTGCTGTTGTTAATCCTGCAGTTTGTCAGGGCTGCGGTGCATGTACGGTTGCATGTCCGTCGGGTGCAATGGACCTTAAAGGATTTGCAAGCAATCAGATTATGGCGGAGGTGGACGCAATATGCAAGTAAATGAACATAAACCCTTAATTGTTGCTTTTTGCTGTAACTGGTGTTCCTATGCAGGTGCAGACCTTGCAGGAAACAACCGCCTTAACTATCCTGCAGATGTAAAGATTATCAGAGTTCCATGCTCATGCCGTGTTAACCCGATGTTTGTTCTCCGCGCGTTCCAGAGAGGCGCAGACGGAGTTATCATATGTGGATGCCACCCCGGCGATTGCCACTACACATCAGGAAACTACTATACAAGAAGAAGAATGGCTGCACTCTTCTCCATGCTTGACTTTCTTGGTATCGAAAAGGAGCGTACCCGCTTAGAGTGGGTTTCTGCAGCAGAGGGTGCAAAGTTTGCCCAGACAATGAATGACTTTGTAGAAAAGGTAACCGCACTTGGAGAAAATAAGAGATTGGAGGATCTGCGATGCAAAAGATAACACAAAAACAGCTTATAGATAAAGCAGTTTCTCTGCTCGGAGACGGTACTGTTACCGCAGTTCTCGGATGGGGAAAGGGTGAATTCGGCTACGATGTAACCCCCAGAATTTTCACAACCGAAGAGGACATTAAAGAGAATTTTGTCTGGAATGATTTCTGCGGAGCTAACTTTTCGAAGTATCTTGTTTCAAAAACAGACAGATTAGACGGCAAAATCCTTGTTTTCTTAAAGCCCTGCGACACATACAGCTTTAATCAGCTTCTTACAGAGCACCGCTTCCAGAGAGAAAAGGTATATGCCGTAGGTATTCCCTGTGAGGGTATGGCAGATGTTTCTAAGCTCAAAGCCATAACAGGCGAGGGAATAAGCCAGATCGAAGAAGACGGCGAAAACCTTGTGGTTACAACAATCTATGAGGATAAGCCGATTACGGTTGCCTTTAAGGATGTCCTTTTGGAGCGCTGTATAAACTGCAAGAGCAAAAAGCATGTGGCTTATGACGAGCTTATGGGCGAAGATGGCGAAATTATTGACTCTCAGAGATTTGACGAGGTTGCAAGAATTGAGGCAATGACTCCCGACGAGAGATTTGCTTTCTGGCAGAACGAACTCTCTCGCTGTATCCGTTGTAACGCCTGCCGTGATGCGTGCCCTGCATGCACCTGCGAAAAGTGCGTGTTCGACAACCCCTCATCAGGCGTGGAAAACAAAGCACCTGCCAATAGCTTTGAAGAAAAAATGTTCCATATCATAAGAGCATATCATGTAGCAGGCAGATGTACAGACTGCGGAGAATGTTCAAGAGTTTGTCCTCAGAACATACCGCTTCATCTCCTTAACCGTAAGTTCATAAAGGATATCAACGAATTCTACGGCGAGTATCAGGCAGGAGCAGAGGTTGGTATGAGAGCTCCGCTTGTAGACTACACCGAATCGGACTTGGAACCGGGCGATGTATTTGACAGGAGGGATATTGATGCGTAAATGTTCTCTTGATAAAATAAACTCTGTCTTTAGCGAAATTTCAAAAACCGCAAGACTCTATCTTCCTACAGACGACAAGGACGGAAGTGCCGTTTATAAGGAATGGCAGGACGGAATTTTGTGGAGCGATGCACTAAACACCGTAAGAAGTCCCAAGGATTTCTTCTTTCCTCAGATGGAAAACCTTATGGAATTTAAGACAGAGGGCAAAAACATTGAGGTTATAGATACAAGAAGCGAAACAGAGGATTTTGTTATCTTCGGAGTGCGTGCGTGCGATGTTAAGAGCTTTGATATCTTAGACAGAGTATTCTTAACCGAGCCTCGCGACAGCTACTATGCTTCAAGACGCGAAAAGGGCATAATCGTGTCAACTGCATGCGGGAAGCCTTCCGAAACCTGCTTCTGCAAGACCTTTGGCATATCTCCCGAGGAGCCTGAGGGCGATGTTACAACATGGAAGACACAAAACGAAATATACTTTAGAGCCAATACCGAAAAGGGTGAGGCACTTCTTAATAAAATCGCATCCTTTACCGAGGAATGTGACGAAACCGAGGTTTTGGGCGAAAAGGAAAAGATTTCTAAAATTATGGATAGACTTCCGCTCAAGGACCTTAAGGCAGATGCCTTCGGGGGCGGAAAAACAAATGAATTTTTTGACCATCCCGCTTGGGATGAGCTGTCCCAGGCTTGCCTTGGATGCGGAACCTGTACCTTTGTATGTCCTACCTGCCAGTGCTATGACATCAAGGATTTTAACACAGGCAATGGTGTTATAAGGTTCAGATGCTGGGATTCCTGTATGTATTCCGACTTTACCAAGATGGCACACGGAAACAACAGACTTACCCAGAAGGAGCGCTTCCGCCAGAGATTTATGCACAAGCTTGTTTACTATCCCGAAAACAATGACGGACTTTTTAGCTGTGTGGGTTGCGGAAGATGTCTTTCGAAATGTCCTATTTCTATGAATATAGTCAAAGTTATGAAAAAGATAGGAGGGAAAGCGAGTGAGTAATATGGAAGAAACTTTAATTCCCAAGGTCGGTGTTATAACAGATGTCCGTATCGACACACCCGATATCAAGACATTCAGGGTTGTGACCCCCGACGGCAAAAAGGCATTTGACCACCGCCCGGGACAGTGCGCTATGCTTTCTGTTCCGGGAGTCGGAGAAGCAATGTTTTCTATCACTTCCTCTCCGACAAATGAAGAGTATATGGAATTTTCCATCAAAAAGTGCGGTTGTGTAACCGATTGGCTCCATCAGGCAGAGGTCGGTCAGCAGATAACAATCAGAGGGCCCTACGGAAATCCGTTCCCCGTTGATGATGTATTCAGTGGCAAAAACCTTCTGTTTATCGCAGGCGGTGTAGGTCTTGCGCCTCTTCGTTCGGTTATCAATTACTGCAGACATTACCGCGACCGCTACGGCGAAATTGATATTGTTTACGGTTCAAGAAGCAAGGAGGATTTGCTTGATTACAAGGAAATCATTGACGAATGGTCAAACGATGCAGGTGTAAAGGTTCATCTTACAATAGATAATCCTCAGGACGGTTGGGACGGCCATGTGGGCTTTGTTCCAAACTATGTAAAAGAACTCGGGTTTGATACAAACAAGACAGCCGTTCTTTGCGGACCTCCCATCATGATTAAGTTTACACTTGAGGGACTTTGTGAACTCGGCTTTGATAAGACACAGATTTACACAACGCTTGAACTCAGAATGAAGTGCGGAGTAGGCAAATGCGGAAGATGCAATGTCGGTGCAAAATATGTCTGCAAGGACGGACCTGTATTCAGATGCGATGAGCTTGACGAGCTTCCCGATGAGTATTAAAGGAGAGATAATATGGAAAAATTAGTTAATATATATCTTTTCGGCAAAAAGTACCAAGTGCCCGAAAACTTAACAATTATGACCGCTATGGAATATGCAGGCTATCAGCTTGTACGCGGTTGCGGATGCCGTAACGGCTTTTGCGGTGCATGTGCAACCATCTACCGCATAAAAGGAGACAAGGAGCTTAAGGCTTGCCTTGCATGTCAGACCAAGGTAGAGGATAATATGTATATCGCAACTCTTCCTTTCTTCCCGCTTGTCAAGGAAGGCTACAATATCGAGAATATCCCCGTAAACGAGTCTGTTATGATGCAGCTCTATCCCGAAATCTATGCTTGCATAGGCTGTAATGCCTGCACAAAGAGCTGTACTCAGGAGCTTAATGTTATGCAGTATATAGCATATGCTCAGAGAGGCGATTTCGAAAAGTGCGCAGAGGAGTCCTTTGACTGCGTAATGTGCGGAGTATGCTCTTCAAGATGCCCTGCAGGAATTTCGCATCCTCAGGTTGCAATGCTTGCAAGAAGAATTAACGGTAAATACTTAGCACCCGGATGCGGACACCTCGAGGACCGTGTCAAAGAAATCAAAGACGGTGAGTTTACCGAGCTTATAGAAGCTCTTATGCAAAAGCCCATCGAGGAAATGAAAGAGCTTTATAATACAAGGGAAATCGAAAAGTAAGGAGGAAAAGAATATGTATTCGGAAAAATTTCAAAAGTCAATTGCCGCAGTTGAACAGGCAAGAGAAAAAAACATAGCATTAGAACCGGATCGTATGACAGCAAAGCAAAAGGAAGATTTGCTTGCCGCTTTTCATCCGGATTACAAGCAGGACGAATTCGATGTGCTTAAAATCGGCCCCAACAAGGGCGATAAGGTTCCCACAGAGCTTGCAGAAATTCTGCAGGCACACAGCCGTGTAACAAAGGACAGTGTTGACCTGGAAAGCCCCGATTTCGAGACCGATGTCCTTATCATCGGCGGAGGCGGTGCAGGTACATCTGCCGCAATCGAGGCACACGAGGCAGGCGCAGATGTAATGATTGTTACAAAGCTCAGAATGGGCGATGCAAACACAATGATGGCAGAGGGCGGTATTCAGGCGGCAGATAAGCCCAACGATTCCCCTGCAATCCACTTTGTAGATGCTTTCGGAGGCGGTCACTTTGCCGCAAAGAAAGAGCTTTTGTCAAAGCTCGTATGCGATGCGCCCGAGGCTATTTTGTGGCTCAGCAATTTAGGTGTTGAATTCGACAAGGAAGCTGACGGCACAATGGTAACAACCCACGGAGGCGGAACTTCCAGAAAGAGAATGCACGCGGCAAAGGACTATTCAGGTGCCGAAATTATGAGAACACTGCGTGACGAGGTTCTCAACCGTGGTATCCCCGTAGTTGATTTTACCTCTGCGATAGAGCTTATCCTTGACGAAAACGGCAACGCCGCAGGTGCAGTTCTTATGAATATGGAAACAAAGGAGCTTCTTGTTGCAAAGGCAAAAACAGTTATAATTGCAACAGGCGGTGCAGGCAGAATGCACTATCAGGGCTTCCCGACCTCAAACCACTACGGTGCTACCGCGGACGGTCTTGTTCTCGGATACCGTGCAGGGGCAAAGCTTCTTTATGCAGAGACACTTCAGTACCACCCGACAGGTGTTGCTTATCCCGAACAGATTTTTGGAGCACTCGTTACAGAAAAAGTCCGTTCGCTCGGTGCAAAGCTCGTTAACGAAAACGGCGAGGTGTTTATGCATCCTCTCGAAACACGAGATGTTTCCGCGGCTTCCATTATCCGCGAGTGCTCGGAAAGAGATAACGGAGTAGACACAGGAAGCGGTAAGGGTGTATGGCTCGATACCCCGATGATAGAAAAAATCGGCGGTGAGGGCACTATTATGAAGAGAATACCTGCTATGTGGAGAATGTTTGCTAAGTACGGCATAGATATCCGCAAGGAGCCTATACTTGTTTATCCTACACTTCACTATCAGAACGGCGGTCTTGACATCACAGAGGACTGCATGACAACAAATGTAGAAAATCTCTTTGTTGCAGGCGAAGCCGTAGGCGGAATTCACGGCAAGAACAGACTTATGGGTAACTCACTTCTTGATATCATAGTATTCGGCAGAAGCGCAGGTAAGAATGCCGCAGCCAAAGCAAAGGATGTCAAGGTAGGAAAGCTTACACTTTCGCATGTTGATAAGTTTGAGAAGGAAATTGCAGATGCAGGGATAAAAACCGAGGCAGTTTCACCCAAACTTCTCCCTAACTACACAAATCAGAAAAATATATGAAAGGGAGATTGTATAAATGACTTTATTAAATGGAATTATATCAATTAGTAATATTTACACCATGCTGTTTGTAGTTTTCAGCGTTCTTTTTCTCGGTTATCTTCTCGGAAGAATAACAATTAAGGGTGTATCGCTCGGCGATGCAGGTGTGTTCATTATTGCATTGGTTTTCGGAGCATTTTTCTTTAATGTTAACGAGGCAGGAGAGCTACTCTTCTCCGCATCGTCAAAACCGTATGATTTTTCTTCGGGACTTTCAATAATCGAAAGCCTCGGACTTGTTCTCTTTGTAACATCTGTAGGATACATCGCAGGACCTAAGTTCTTCGGCAATTTTAAGCGAAACTTCAAGTCATATGTGCTTTTGGGTCTTGTAATCATCCTTGCGGGCGGACTTTCCGCTGTTGCATGTATATATGCGGGAGAGGTCCTCGGCTACGGCGCAACCATAGAAAGTCAGGACGGCTTTGTTGCTATGATTGTCGGCCTTCTTTCGGGTTCACTTACATCAACCCCTGCTTTTTCTGCGGCAAAGGCAACTGTTGCCCCTGAGTTTACGGGCCTCGTTTCCGTAGGACACGGTATAGCTTATATATTCGGAGTTATAGGTGTTGTTCTCTTTGTGCAGATTGTGCCAAAGATGGCAAAGGCCAATATGGAAGAAGAAAGGGCAAAACTTGTAATAGCATCAGAAAACACCGAGAAGAAAGCAGTCTCCAAATTATTTGAAATTGACCACATGGGTATTGCAGGCTTTTCGCTTGCGGCAATCCTCGGAACAATTGTAGGACAGATTAAAATTCCTCTTTCTTCTGCAGGACTAAGCGGTACTTGCTTTTCTCTTACAACCACAGGCGGATGCCTTCTTATGAGCCTTATACTCGGACACTTCGGCAGAGTAGGACGCGTAAATCTTATGCCCGGTCAGAACACGCTCAAGCTTTTCAGGGAGCTTGGTCTTGTTCTTTTCCTTGTCGGAGCAGGTATTCCCGGCGGTGCGGAATTTATAGCAAACTTTGACCCGATGTACTTTGTATACGGCATTGTAATGACTATATTCCCGCTTATAATCGGCTATATCTTTGCAAGATATGTACTTAAGCTCAGCCTTCTTAACAACCTCGGTTCTATCACAGGCGGTATGACAAGTACACCCGCACTGGGCACACTCATTGGTGTTGCAGGAACAGAGGATGTAGCAGCGGCATATGCGGCAACATATCCGATAGCACTTATTGCTGTTGTACTTGTTTCGCAGTTTATTATAATTTTGTTTTAAGTAAATATAATATATATACGAAAGGATGGTTTTTATGAAAGCTATTGATTTGAGCAAATACGGTATTACCGGTGTGAAAGAAATCATTCACAACCCTTCATACGAAGATTTATTTGCATTTGAAACCGATTCCTCATTGGAAGGATTCGAAAAAGGTCAGGAAACCGAGCTTGGCGCAGTTAATGTTATGACAGGTATCTATACAGGCCGTTCCCCCAAGGACAAATTCATCGTTATGGATGAAAATTCAAAGGACACTGTATGGTGGACATCAGACGAGTTCAAGAACGACAACCACCCCTGCAGCGAAAAGGCTTGGAGCGAGCTTAAGGAAAAGGCTGTTAAACAGCTTTCCGACAAGAAGCTCTATGTAATGGATGTATTCTGCGGTGCTAACGAAGATTCAAGAATGTCAATCAGATTTATTATGGAAGTTGCTTGGCAGGCTCACTTCGTTAAGAACATGTTCATCAACCCCACAGCAGAAGAGCTCGAAAAGTTTGAACCCGACTTTGTATGCTACAACGCATCAAAGGCAAAGGTAGAAAACTACAAGGAGCTTGGTCTCAATTCAGAAACTGCCGTAGTATTTAATATAACATCACGCGAGCAGGTTATCTTAAACACATGGTATGGCGGCGAAATGAAGAAGGGTATGTTCTCTATGATGAACTACTTCCTCCCCTTAAACGGAATGGCTTCCATGCACTGCTCTGCAAACACAGATATGGACGGAAAGAACACAGCACTCTTCTTCGGTCTTTCCGGTACAGGAAAAACAACACTTTCCACCGACCCCAAGCGTCTCCTTATCGGTGACGACGAGCACGGCTGGGACGATAACGGCGTATTCAACTTCGAGGGCGGATGCTATGCAAAGGTTATAAACCTCGACAAAGAATCCGAGCCCGATATCTACAATGCTATTAAGCGTAATGCACTCCTCGAAAATGTTACTGTTGAAGAAAACGGCGTTTGCAACTTCGCAGATGATTCCGTAACAGAAAACACAAGAGTGTCTTACCCCATAGACCATATCGAAAAGATTGTACGCCCCGTATCCACAGCACCCGACGCAAAGGATGTTATCTTCCTTTCTGCAGATGCTTTCGGCGTACTTCCCCCTGTTTCTATCCTTACACCCGAACAGGCTCAGTACTACTTCCTCTCCGGCTTTACATCAAAGCTCGCAGGAACAGAACGCGGTATCACAGAACCCACACCTACATTCTCTGCATGCTTCGGTCAGGCGTTTTTGGAGCTTCACCCCACAAAATATGCAGAAGAGCTTGTTAAGAAGATGGAAAAGAGCGGTGCTAAGGCATACCTCGTAAACACAGGCTGGAACGGCACAGGCAAGCGTATCTCCATCAAGGATACAAGAGGTATAATCGATGCTATTCTTGACGGTTCTATCCTTAAGGCAGAAACAAAGGAAATTCCTTACTTCAACCTCTCTGTTCCTACAGCACTTCCCGGTGTTGACTCCGGCATCTTAGACCCCAGAGACACATACGAAGATGCATCACAGTGGGACGAAAAGGCAAAGGACCTTGCATCCCGCTTTGTTAAGAACTTTGACAAATATACAGGCAACGATGCAGGTAAGGCTTTAGTAAGTGCAGGACCCAGCCTTTGATTGGGAAATGTAAAAAATGCACAGACCGTTAAGTGGCACGGTTATTGTATCTAACTTATTTTCTAAACAGAAAAAGTTCAATATATGTAGAAAACCGCATGAAAAATAATTCATGCGGTTTTCGTCGTTTTTAAATGCCACTTAACTCTGAACAAACTCAGCCACTCGACGTACCTTTGTACGCCTTCGGGTATCCCAAAGCAAGCTTTGGCTGAGTTTGTCCATTCTGCACTATTTTTTACAATTTCCATAAATGCGTTTTTGTCGTTAACGACTTGCTGAACAAGTAATTTTATGTATGTTTGGATATTACTTCTGCTCGGAAGATATAATTTTTTCCTCAGCATCCTTTTGAGCTTTCTTAAGAAGCTCGATAGTATCTGTTATCTTATTAAATAATTCAAAATACAATTTTTCGTAATCTGGCATAATCCTGTCTCCTTTTGTTTGGTGATATTAAAAAATGCGCCGGCACAGAGCCGACGCATGAAAAATGCACGACTCTTATTGTCGCCAAACAAAACCACTTATTTTTACAAATGAAGGGATAGAGGGTGCATTTTTTCCGAATAGGAAAAAGACCTTCATTTGTAAAAAAATATTTAAGTTTTGCTTGGCAATTGTGATTATATCACAGACTGCAAGTTTTTGTCAACCGAATATATTGTCGAATATTGGCAATCAACATTTTTCATAATCTCTTTGCGAAATTTTTCATAATCTCTTTGCGAAATCTCTTGAAAATTATCAAATTTTGGTATATAATATGCCTTGTCGGAGTAATCCGATAAGGCAAGATTTCTTTACGGTGTATTCACCGGCGGTTATGCCCACCTTTACATATACAGGCATTAGTGTCGAGTCTGTGAAAGGAGGGATGCTTATGAAAAGTAAGTATCGTGCTAATGGTAAAAAAATTGCTTTGTGCAGTTTTAATTATCGTCTTATCGATGTTAATATTACCTATAAAAGTACAGTAGCCGCCCCTCTTGCACAGGAACGGCTGTTGTAAAAAATAGTCTTTTCCGGGCATAACCGTTGAGGTCTTGCCTTTTTCTGTAATTATTATATACCCAATTATCGATTTTGTCAACCGAATATTGGCAAGTTGGCAACGAAGTATAAACAATTCTGTAAAGGATAAATTTTGTGATATGCTTCAGCAAAGGATATTCAATCGTTGCTAAGTGCGTATTTCAAGAACATCTACCCAAAATCTGCACAAAAAACGGAGCCGCGCTGACAAGCTCACTCAGAGCTTGGCATCGCTAAAATCACCGAACCGCAGCGGGAATTGATTTTCGGCAATTTTACTCCGTTTTTTGCTGGATTTCAGGCATCTGTTTTAACTTGAAATCCGCAAAAAGCAACGCATCGAATATCCTCCGCTGTGCGCTCGTGCGATATGCGATATCCCGTAGCACACGCCTTATGAATTTTGGGTCAAAACATTTGTCACAAATCAAAGTAAAAATTCCGTAAAATCGACGGAATCAAATTTCCGCTGCTGTCCGTCGATTTTAGCGATGCCTCGCTCTGAGTGAGCGTGTCATCGCGGCGGGATTTTTACAAAGATTTGGGGCGAATGTTTCCAAAATTCATACCAAGTGTGATAT
>JAZSFO010000069.1:0-9153 GCA_045532255.1 Clostridia bacterium
CAATTTTACCCGAAACTGCAGTAAATTCCTTGAAAATACGACAGTATTATCTTCGTAATTTACTTTGTTTCACCCAAAATTGTCTATGTGAAACTGCTGTGCACCTGCCATCTTGAAAATTTTATTAAGATTTTAGTGCGAAAGGTTGCAGGCGGGTTGACGCCCGTCAAAACCGACAAACTGAAAGCTTTTAAAATTTTCAGATGTCAGGCATTGAGGATTCGAATCCTGTCACACTACCCTCAAGTTGTTCATGTTTTTTTCTCTAAGTCAAATTATAAGTTCTTCTGTGTGAATCTCCATGAGTCTTCACACATTCTGTTTATATCAAGCTCGGCTTTCCATCCAAGCTCTTTTAATGATTTCTCTGTATCTGCGTAGCATTCTGCGATGTCGCCTGCTCTTCTGGGTGCAATCTTGTAGGGAAGTGTCTTTCCGCATGCCTTCTCGTATGCGTGAAGAGTTTCGAGCACCGAATATCCGTTTCCTGTTCCGAGGTTGTATGTATTAACTCCCGTACAGCTCTTTGCTTTTTCAAGTGCCTTTACATGACCTTTACTGAGGTCTACGACATGGATATAGTCTCTTACGCCCGTACCGTCCTTTGTGGGATAGTCATCGCCAAATACATTGAGGTGGCTGAGCTTACCTATAGCAACCTGTGCAATGTAGGGAACAAGGTTATTGGGAATTCCGTTGGGGTTTTCGCCGATAAGACCAGATATGTGTGCACCTATGGGGTTAAAGTATCGAAGCAGAACTATTGACCACTCATTGTCGGATATGTAAAGGTCTGTAAGAATATCTTCTATCATAAGCTTTGTACTTCCGTACGGATTGGTTGTAGAACGAGGGAAGTCCTCTTTTATCGGAACTGTGTGCGGATTTCCGTACACGGTTGCAGAGGAACTGAACACAAGATTTTTGCATCCGTACTTTGCCATGGTTTCGCAAAGCACAAGAGTGCTCATAATATTGTTGTGATAGTATCTTAGAGGTATGCTTACAGATTCGCCTACAGCCTTGAGACCTGCAAAGTGAATTACTGCATCGATTTTATTTTCTTCAAAAATTCTTTCCACATCTTCCTTGTCCACAAGGTCTGCTTCATAGAATTTGATTTTCTTTCCTGTGATTTCTTCTACTCTGTCAATGCTTTCTTTCTTTGAGTTGCAGAGATTATCAATTACACAAACCTCATATCCTGCCTCAAGAAGCTCTACGCATGTATGGCTTCCAATAAAGCCTGCACCGCCTGTAACTAATATCATATTATGTCTTCCTTTCATATATAAATATAATTCAAGGTTATTATACACTTTTACTCAAGCAAAATCAAGTAAAAACAAGGCATAAGTGTAAAAAAATTATTAAAATTTTTAATAAGGGGTAGATTTTTGAAGGATTTTGTTGCATAATATAGATGGAGTATTATAATATTTGATATATTGGAGGCTAATTTATGAAGTATATAGTTGTTTTAGGTGACGGAATGGCAGACTATAAGTTAGACGAGCTTGGCGGAAAGACACCCCTTGAGTGTGCAAATAAGCCTTGTATTGACTATATGGCAAAGAGGGGCGAGACAGGACATGTAAAGAATGTTCCCGAATCACTTTCGCCCGGAAGCGATGTTGCCAATCTTGCTGCTATGGGATATGACCCGATTAAGTACTATTCGGGCAGATCGCCTCTTGAGGCGGTAAGTGTGGGTGTGGATATGAAGGATACCGACATCATCTTCCGTTGCAACCTTGTTACTGTAAGCGATGAGGAGGACTATTCCGAGAAGAGAGTTATAGACCACAGCTCCGATGAGATAACCACCGAAGAGGCAAGAGAGCTTATCGGTGCAATCAACGAGGCATTTTCAAGCGATATTATATCCTTTTACCCGGGTGTGAGCTACAGACATATTATGGTCTGGGACAAAGGACCTTATAGCTTTAATCTTACACCGCCCCATGACATACTTGAAAGAAAGGTAGCGGATTACATACCAAAGGGCGAGGGAAGCGAGCTTATATATGACATGATGGTAAAGAGCTACGATATATTAAACAACCACCCCGTAAATCTTGCCAGAGCAGAAAGAGGACTTAAGAAAGCAAATTCCATATGGATATGGGGCGAGGGCAAGAAACCGCTTCTTTCCGACTTCTATGAGAAATACGGACTTAAGGGTACAGTAATAAGTGCCGTTGACCTCATCAAAGGAATAGGCATGTGTGCAGGCCTTGATGTTGTGGATGTTGAGGGAGCAACAGGTAATGTACATACCAACTACAAGGGTAAGGCAGATGCAGCACTTAAGGCAGTAAGGGACGGAAGCGACTATGTATATATCCATCTGGAAGGCCCTGACGAGTGCGGTCACAGACATGAGATAGAAAACAAGGTTAAGGCAATAGAGCTTATAGATGAAAAAATAGTTAAGTATATAAAGGACGGTCTGGATGGTGACGGAATAGACTACCGCATGCTAATTCTTCCTGACCATCCCACACCGCTTAGCCTCAGAACACACACAAGGGACAGCGTTCCTTATGTGATATATGACAGCACAAGCGAAAAAGAAAATGATGTAACATCATATACTGAGGATGAAGCAAAAAAGAGCGGCATACTTATAGAAGAAGGACACAATCTTATGGAGAGATTTTTAGGTAGGTAATTGATATGGCAAAGAGGGATCCTGTAGCAAGTCTTGTAAATCTTATATATGTGATACTGGCAGTTGTGCTTGTAATATTTGTGTTACCAAAGGCGGTTTCATGCCTTTTGCCGTTTATTATTGCCTGGGTTATATCTCTTATAATCAAACCCGTTTGTGCACTTTTTCAAAAATTGCGTATTAACAGGACTTTGTCGGTGCTTCTGGCTATGCTTTTGGTTCTTGCCGTAATTTGCGGAATTTTATACTCGGTATCTGCGGCGGTCATAAGGGAAATAAAGACCTTTTCGGAGATGTTTTCGGATACCAAGGACGGAATTCCCGTTTTTGTCTGGGATTTTATAAACATTCTTCCCGATGGCATCAGGGCAAAGGCGATAGAAATAGCATCCTCGTCATTTGAGGATATTTCCGACCTTATATATCCTGCCATAAAGACCGCACTTCCAAAGCTTGGCGGTGCCGCAGGCAAGCTTCCGTCAGCATTTGTATTTACGGTTATTTTGCTTATGGCAATATATTTTATGAGCTGTGACAAAGATGGTCTTAAGGAAGAAGTCAAAAAAGTTCTTCCCGATGACAAGGTAGAGAGCTTAAGGCATATGAGAGTGGTTCTCTCTAAGGCGTGCGGAGGCTATGTCAAGGCACAGCTGATAATAATGTGTGTGGTGTTTGTAATCCTTATTACAGGCTTTGGACTGCTTAAGGTGGAGCTGGCGATACTTCTTGCATTTGCCATAAGTCTTGTGGATGCAATACCTGTTCTCGGAACGGGTATAATACTCAATCCGTGGGCACTGGTATGTCTTATACAGGGAGACTATATAAGAGCATTGGGACTTGTTTGTCTTTACTGCATAGTAATTGTGGTAAGACATATTCTTGAGCCGAGGGTCCTTAGCGGTCAGCTTGGTATGCACCCGATAATTACACTTGTATCGATGTATTCGGGACTTAAGCTCATAGGAGTAATAGGAATGATTATAGGTCCTCTTATTGCCCTTATAATCATAAGTTTTGTCAGAGCCAAAAAGGAGGTTTGAATATGCCGACAAACAATACGGTAGTAATTGTGGATGATGATAAGAATATATGCGAGCTTGTAAGACTGTATCTTACCAAGGAGGGTTATGATGTAAGGTGTGCATTTGAGGGAAACAGTGCACTTAAACTTATAGAGGACATCAAGCCCGTTGCGGCAATACTGGATATAATGCTTCCCGGAGTTGACGGCATAGAAATTCTCAAATCAATAAGGCGCACGAGCCGAATGCCTGTAATAATGCTCACTGCAAAGGGGGAGACAATAGACAAGGTTCTTGGTCTGGAGCTTGGTGCCGATGATTATGTTGTAAAGCCGTTTGAACCAAAGGAGCTTGTGGCAAGACTGAGGGCGGTTTTAAGACGCTCGGATGGCAGGGAGGATTTGCCTGAGGAAATAGTTTTTGACAAGCTTTCTATCAACATGGCTACATATGAACTGAAAATTGACGGCAAAGTAACAGAGGTTCCGCCAAAGGAACTGGAGCTTCTTAACTATCTGTGCATACATCCGAACAGAGTTTTCACAAGAGACCAGCTTCTTGATGAGGTATGGGGCTATGAATATTTCGGAGATTCCAGAACGGTAGATGTGCATGTCAAGAGGCTTCGCGAGAAGGTTGAGGGAGTCAGCGACAAATGGTCCCTCAAAACGGTATGGGGAGTAGGTTACAAATTTGAGGTGAAGTAATTTGAGAAAAAGCATAATAGGCAATCTCGTTCTCGGAAGCTTTACCATGCTTGTAATAATGTTTGTTACAATTATGCTGTATGTTACTTCCTATGTAGAGAATTTTGCAATAAGTCAGAAATCTCAGGCTTTGCTCAGCAATGTTGACTATGTTGAGGAAGCGACACATATGGCTCTTGTCAATCAGAGTGACGGCATGGACAGCATGTATCAAAGATTTCTGGATGCACTGGGTTCTGCAACGCAGTCAGCTGTGTCTGTCTTTGATGTAAATGGTTTTATTGTAGCTTCAACAGATGATAACCTAAATAAAAAGGATTTTGTTGCTGTAAGCAATAAGGTCAGCCGATCTGTTCTTGGCGGCAAACAGGTTGTGTCAATGAATGTATACAAAGACCAGTACGGAGACAAGATACTTACAGTAGGTGCACCGCTTATCCATGATGACGAAATTTTTGGCGGAGTTATGTTCAATCAGCGTGTTCCTGAAATAAAAAGCGTATATTCCTTTGTGATAAACAGAATAGTCAAGCTTCTTATACTGTGCATGATACTCTCGGTGCTTTTGTTTGGATTTTTGTCATTCAAGATTACAAGTCCGATAAGACGGATAAGTGCGGCAGTCAAGGAGTTCTCAAAGGGCAATTTCCAAAAAAGAGTGGATTACAAGTCCTCAAACGAGCTTGGAGAGCTTGCTTGCAATATCAATGACATGGCAAATTCACTTGACAATCTCGAGAATTTGAGAAAGAGCTTTATATCCGATGTGTCGCACGAACTGAGAACCCCGCTTACCACGATATCAGGCTTTGTGGAGGGGATAATAGACGGAACTATCCCCGATGAAAATCACAACGAATATCTTGAGGTTGTGCTTTCGGAGTCAAAGAGGCTGTCGAGACTTATTACAAATCTTCTTAGGCTTTCCCGTATGGAAAGCGGTGAGGCAAAGCTGGACAGAACTGATTTTGACATAAACGAGCTTGTAAGGCTTGCACTTCTAAAGTTCGAAATGATGATAACGCCAAAGAATATTGACGTGGAGCTTAATATAAGCGAGGGCAGACTTATGGTGAATGCCGATAAGGATAACATAACGCAGGTTCTTATCAATCTCATAAATAACGCTGTCAAATTTACCCCCGAGGGCGGAAGCATAAAGATAGATGTTTCCCAGGGCAGAGATAAAGTATATGTTTCCATAGAAAACACGGGGCACGGAATTGAGCCGGAGGAACTTGGCAGAATATGGGACAGATTTTATAAGGCGGACAAATCAAGGGGAAGAGACCGAACAGGAATGGGTCTGGGTCTCTATATTGTCAAGCATATCCTGAGTATGCACGGAGAGGGAATTACCTGCGAAAGCATTGTAGACCGATATACCCGATTTACATTCGGACTCACAAAGAGTAAAAATCAAGTATAAAAACTTTTTTGTTTTTTTTACAAATTATTCACAGTTTATTAAATATTATATGATATGATGTCATTGTAAACGGAAAGGAGAGATAACAATGGACGAATATAAATGGTTTAAGGACGATTTTGAAAATAATCTTGGAGGTCGCGCGGAAAATACTCAGAGCAGTCAGAGTGAGGATACATCCTATGATACAGAGTATGCTAATGAGGAGAGGGCAGACTACAATACAGCTGGAAGCGATTACAGTAATTTCGCTACAGATAATGAACAGACAACGGATTTTTACAGCACCAATATAAAGCCCCGTAAGACAAGAAGGGTTCCTGTTTATGCAATGGCAATAGCCATAGTTCTTACTGCAGCGGTATCTGTAGCAGGAAGCATATATGTTCCAAAAATATATTCTTACTATGCTGACAGGGGTGCTCAGACAGAGGAAGTACAGGAGGGCAAGAAGGAGAGCGAGGGCGATGCAATTGTTGCTCAGGCAGTAGCCGACGGCAAGGACAACAAGGCTCTCACAACTCCCGAAATTGTTGATAAGGTAGGTCCTGCGGTAGTCGGTATCATAAATAAGAGCAACACAGCAAGCTACTACGGAGGCTATTTCGGTCAGAGCGGAGCTTCCGAGAGCAGCGGTTCGGGTGTTATAATAAGCAGTGACGGATATGTTGTCACAAATAACCATGTTGTAGAAAATGCGATGGAAATAAGTGTTATACTAAACACTAACGAAACCTACACAGCCAAGATTATAGGAACAGATGCAAGAACAGACCTTGCGGTAATCAAGATAGAAGCATCGGAGCTTCCGTATGCAGTTATGGGCACAAGCTCTGATCTAAGAGTGGGAGAGACAGCAATAGCTATCGGGAATCCGCTCGGACAGGAATTTGCAGGCACAACAACACAGGGAATTATAAGCGGACTTAACAGAAGTGTTACCATAGACAACACACAGCTTAATCTCATACAGACAGATGCCGCAATCAACCCCGGTAACTCGGGCGGAGCACTGGTAAATGCTTACGGACACCTTATAGGCATAAACACGGCCAAAATATCATCCTCATCACTTGAGGGTCTTGGCTTTGCAATACCGATAGACGAGGCAAAGCCTATAATCAAGGACCTCATAGATAACGGCTATGTCAAGGGCAGACCCGTCATCGGAATAGGCGGAAGAGCAGTTACCGAGGCAGATGCCAAGGCATACAATCTCAAGGTGGGAGTATATGTTGCCAGCATGACACCAAATTCCCCTGCGTATATGGCAGGAGTCAAGATTGGAGATATCGTAGTGGAATGTGACGGCAAAAAGGTAACAACAGTAGATGAAATCAACGATATCAAAAACAAGTTAAAGCCAGGAGATACCATGTCAATTAAGGTGTACCGTCAGGGAAAATACAAAACTATTCCCATTATCCTTGGCGAAGATATACCCAGTATTCAATAATCAGTTTACAAGGAAGTCTGACGATCAGACTTATATTCCCTTTCTTTTTCCTCGCCCCGAATTTTTGGTTGGGGCGGGGTTTTTATTTTAAAATCAAAAACGGTATTTTGTTGACTTTTGAAAAATAAAATGGTATAATTTCTTATAATATACTATGTTGTATTTTTTTGGAGGTGGACCGTTGTGACAGCACTGGAAGAAAAGATATTAAAAGAAGGCACGGTTTTGCCCGGGGATATACTTAAGGTGGATTGTTTCTTAAACCACTGCATAGATGTTCCTTTTTTGCTGGAGATGGGCAGGGAGATAGCAAGTCTTTACGAAAATCAGGGCGTTAATAAGATTCTCACAATAGAAACATCAGGTATCCCGATTGCATTTGCTGCGGCGCAGTTTATGAATGTTCCTGTTGTTTTTGCAAAAAAAAATAAAACAGGAAACATTTCCGATAATGTTTATTCATCCCGTGTAGAATCATTTACGAGGAAAAATGTATATGATGCAGTAGTCAGCAAAGAATATCTCAAAAAATCGGACAAGGTTCTTCTTATAGATGATTTCCTTGCAAAAGGAAATGCACTAAACGGTCTTATGGATATTATAAATCAGTCAGGTGCAAGCCTTGCAGGCTGTGCAATCGCTATAGAAAAAGGCTTTCAGGGCGGCGGAGATGAGCTTAGGGCGAAGGGTATAAGAGTAGACTCTCTTGCAATAATTGAGTCAATGACCGATAATTCTCTTACCTTTCGCAGGTAACCCGATATGTAAAGTTTATTTACATAAATATTTTAATGCCAAAAGGCAGGAGGGAAAAAAATGAAAAAGATTATTTCATTTCTTCTCGTTGCAGTAATGGTTGTATTAGCACTCAGTGTTCTTACATCCTGCGGCAACAAAGAGGCAAACGCTGATTTCAAGATTGGTTTTATTTTCTTGCACGATGAAAACTCAACATACGACAAGAACTTCCTTGAAGCAGCAGAAGCAGCTACGGCAAATCTCGGTCTTAAGCCCGAACAGGTTATCTTCAAGACCAACATTCCCGAGGGTAATGAGTGCTACGAAGCGGCAGCAGACCTTGCTGACCAGGGTTGCGACATCGTATTCGCAAACAGCTTTGGTCATGAGCCTTACATGCTTAAGGCAGCTAAGGAATTTCCCGAAGTAGAATTCTGCCATGCTACAGGTACAACAGCTCATACAGAGGGTGTAAAGAACTTCCACAATGCATTTGCATCAATTTACGAGGGCAGATATCTTGCAGGTATTGCTGCAGGTATGAAGCTTAACGAAATGATCGAAAGCGGCAAGATTACAGCAGAACAGGCAAAGATGGGATATGTAGGTGCTTACACATACGCTGAGGTTGTTTCCGGTTACACATCCTTCTACCTCGGTGCTAAGTCCGTTTGCCCCAGCGTAACTATGGAAGTACAGTTTACAGGAAGCTGGTATGACGAAGCTCTCGAAAAAGAAGCTGCTACAAAGCTCCTTAGCAATAACTGTGTACTTATCAGCCAGCACGCTGACTCAATGGGTGCTCCCACAGCTTGTGAAAATGCAGGTGTTCCCAATGTTTCCTACAACGGAAGCACACAGAGCGCATGCCCCAACACATTCATCGTTTCTTCAAGAATCGACTGGGCTCCTTACTTTGAATATATAATCAATGCAGCTAAGAACGGTGAAGAAATCGTTGGAGACTGGTGCGAAGGCTTCGGAGCAGGTTCCGTAAAGCTTACAGACATCAACGAAAATGTTGCAGCTAAAGGCACAAAAGAAGCTATCGAAGACGCTAAGGCTAAGCTTATCGCAGGCGAAATCAATGTATTTGATACAGAAACATTTACTGTAGAAGGCAA
>JAZSFO010000002.1:0-15714 GCA_045532255.1 Clostridia bacterium
CCGGTGGCGGAGAATTTATTCAGGCAATTCTCAAAAAAGGTGTTTCAAAGGATACCGTGCACAAAAGACTAAAATCTGTATTTGCCGACAATGATATAGATGTGTGGGATGCACAGTTGGTGTAAATATTTGAAAAGTGAATTACAAAATTTTTTCAGAAAAGTAGTTGCATTTTTTCTTTTTTTGGTATATAAAAACCGAAAAAAGCGTCGTTCATAAATTAAACGCCTCTTAAATAAAAGGGGCGTTTTTGTATACACAAGAGGAATATATAATGAAAAAACGAAAAGACATAACAGTGGAATGTACGGATTGCGGCATGTGCTTTGCAATAACCGCAGGGGAACAATTGTTCTATGAGTCAAGGGGCTTTGATTTTCCTAAGCGATGCAAGGCTTGTCGCAGTAAGCGAAAAGCAGCAAGACAAGAGCAAGAAAAAATCATGTACGACAAGATATCGGCAGAGAAAAGAGCCCAAGAGGAAAAAGAGTTGCATGCCCTTCTTGGTACAATTCCTTTTAAGAAAGAGGATTTTTTCTCTCTAAAAAACAAAAATCCCAAAGAAACGTTATTTATAGTCGGTAACGGTTTTGATATAATGCACGGTGTTCCGTCGAGCTATTGGGATTTTCAAAAGACTCTTGGCAAAAGCTCAGAGCTTCGCTTTCATTTGGAAACTTATTTGAGGGTGGAAGCTGATAAGCTGTGGTACAATTTTGAAGAAAGCCTTTCGCATATCGATGCGGGCATGATGCTGGATGTCATGGACATGTGGCTTGACACCTTTGATGTTTACAAGAATAAAGCCTCTTCCATGGCTGAACTTCATTGTGCAATAGATGCCGCCATGTTGCCCATGCAAATTATTACGGAACAGCTTCCACGTAGATTTCGTTCGTGGGTCGAGTCACTGAGGGGAGACGGCACTAAACCATGCGAACATTTGCTCTCGGGTGAGTCCTTGTATCTGAATTTTAATTATACCGATTTTTTGGAAACCTTGTACAATGTATCAAAATCAAATATTAAGTATATTCATGGTTGCCGTAGGAAAGAAAAGTACCATCCCAAAGAACAATTGGTGCTTGGTCATGCACTCAATGTAGATTATCTCAGCGAATACAAGCCAGATCCCACCATGGTTCCCCGATACAAAAACCCTCTAAAGCGTGAAATACTTGACTATGCTATAGAGAGCGGTATCAATCAATGGGTGTCATATTACGAGGAAGTATTTACCAAGCATACCCCTGAGATAATCAAAGAAAACATATCTTTTTTTGAAGCCACTGCTTGCATGAAGGATATCTTTGTAATAGGTCATTCCTTGTCGGAGGTCGATTATCCATATTTCAGGGAAATAGTTAAGCATAATTCGGGTAATGCCTTTTGGCATATAGGCTATCATAGCTTGGGTGACCTTAAGAATATTCTTACTTTTGTTAGTGAGATGGGTATTAGTCATAATTCTGTTGAAATATTCACAAAGCATACTTAAATGTGAATAAAAAAATTTTGTAAGAGTAGTTGCTTTTTCTTTTTGGTATATAATAAAAACGAACCAAATGAGTGGTTCAATTATTGTCGTTGGGACTGTATATCGACATAACAAAAAGGTACAGAGACAAATATTTTCCGCTACCCGATATGCGGCTAACAAAAGGTCGGGGTTCAAATATTTATTATTAACGTTTTTCTTTTTATCATATGATATCTGTACTTGATAATTCATATACTTTTAGACCGACAAGGTCACCCAGGTAACACTTGGTAAGGGTCAAAGAGATATCTATGACCCTTTACTTTAGGAGAAATCTATGGAAAATATAGGCTTGTTTTTTGCTTATTTTACAGTTTGTTTACATTTCTTTACAAATTGATTACAAATTTTTCTTGATTTTTTTGAAATTCTGTGTTATAATTTCGAATTGTGTGTTGTAGTAAAATAAATAGATCAAACAAAGACAAACCATGAGGTGACAAAATGATATTTAAGACAAGATTGGCATCATTATGCCGATGGCTTAAAGATAAGTCATTATTTATATACTATGGTGTTGCTCCGGTAATTCTTCTATGTTCTTTATTATCAACCTGCAATTTTGGTTGTAACATTATAGTTAATGGTGAAGTTATAGGAACTGCACCATCAAAGGAATATGTTTATTCGCTTATAGAAAACATAAACAATGAGTTTTCACCGTATCTTAGCGGAAATAAGGCAATAAATGTAGATCCTCTGACTACACCCAAGCTTTTGATTGGCAAAGGTTTTACCGATACCCAGAAGCTTGAAGAAACACTTAAAAGCTACTGTCCTTATCTTGAAAAGGCATATACCGTCAAATCCAACGGGAAAACTATTGTTGGATTTAAGAGCAAAAACGAGAGAAAATCTGCATATGATACATTTATAAGTGAAATGACTAAGGGAAGTGCATCTTTTGAATTAGCAGATGAAATAACATTTGAGCATGAGCTTGTACCATACGGTCTCATAAAATCCGGAAAGCAAGCTGTAAAAATGCTCGGCAGAACATATGAATTTAATGACACCGTTACATTAGACAGTAAAACAAAGCTCTCGGAAATACTTACAAAATACTCCATAAGCGAATCTGAATTTGCAAAGCTCAATCCCAAATATAAAAGCGGCATTGCAGGAAAGGTCAAAATCAAATCGGATGTTCCTTATATAAGAGTAATAACTGCCCAAAGCTATACCGAAAAAACACTTGTAAAATACTCTGTAAAGTATGAGATGGACAGTACCCTTCCCGAAGGTACATCAAAGCTAAAAACAGACGGCAAAGACGGTATCCGCAAGGTAACCAAGACAATATATGCCGTAAACGGAAACAATGTATATACACATTCTAATCAGCCTGTTCTGGAAAATGCCGAAACACGCATTGTTTTGGTTGGTACCAAAGAGGTTCCAAAAGGCAAAACAACAGGCTCATTCGGAAAACCCAGTGACGGAGTTCTCTCCTCCCGTTTCGGCACAAGAAACGGAAGAAAGCACAAAGGTGTAGATATAAGCGGACCTATAAATTCCGATATATACGCTGCAGACGGCGGAAAGGTTACCTTTGCTGGTTGGGACAACAGCGGATACGGAAATATGATTAAAATCGAACATGATAACGGATATACAACACTGTATGCTCACTGCAACAAGCTATTTGTGTCCGATGGTGACTATGTAGCACGCGGTGATGTGATAGCGGCACTTGGCAACACCGGCAGAACAACCGGCCCCCATGTACACTTTGAAGTAATCGTAACAGAAAGCGGAAATGTTGTTGACCCGCTGGAAGTATTTGACATTCCCATCACTGAATAATTGTATATATATGGAATAAAATATGATTAAATTGTCGGTATTTTTTCAAAAAAGTATTGACTAATGAGCCAAAAACTGCTATAATATCAAAGTCGGCTGTCAAATGGCACCGACTTATATATGGAGATGTATCGAAGTGGTCATAACGAGCACGATTGGAAATCGTGTTGCCGTGATGAGCGGCACGTGGGTTCAAATCCCACCATCTCCGCCAAGAAAAAGAGATAATTTTACTGTCGGTAAAATTATCTCTTTTTCTAATGAAATTTGTCTGACAAAGAGCAATTGTAACCTTATTTATTTTGACATTCAAGAAAAAATATGATAAAATATGTTTAACGGAGGTGTCCTCGTATGAAATTATATGAATCCGCAGAAAATTATCTGGAAACCATATTTATGCTCAAAAAGAAAAATAATTTTGTTCGCAGTGTAGATATAGCCCATGAGCTTGAATACAGCAAAGCAAGCGTATCTGTAGCAATGAAATCATTAAGGGAGGCAGGCTATGTTACAGTAGACGAAAACGGCGGTATATCCCTTACAGAAACAGGCTATGATATAGCCAGCCGAATGTACGAAAGACATGAGGTTATAGCAAATATTCTTATACGCATAGGCGTAGACAAGGATGTAGCCTACGAGGACAGCTGTAAAATAGAGCATGTTATAAGCGAGGATACATTCTGCAAAATCAAGAGCTTTGCAGAAAAAGATATTTAATAAAAGACAAGGAATAAAAGCATGTTAAAACGCTTAAATTCCTTGTTTTTTTTATTTGCTTGCAAGTATTTTTATTGCCTCTGCAACCGTATGTACGGGTATAATTTCTATTCCCTTAACCTCTGATGCTTCCTTGGCGCTGTCGTGTGCTATAATGCACTTTTTGAAGCCAAGCTTTTTGGCTTCCGCAACTCTCCGCTGTACAAAGCTGACCGAACGAACCTCGCCTGTAAGTCCCACTTCGCCGAGAATAAGTGTTTTGCCGTCTATTACAAAATTCTTGAAGTTGGATGCAACTGCAGTGATTACCGCAAGGTCAGATGCTGTTTCGGTGAGCTTTAGTCCGCCGACTACATTTATATATACATCCTGACCCTGCATTGAGTATCCGAGCTTTTTTTCAAGGATTGCAACAAGCATGGTTGCTCTTCCATAATCTATTCCCGTAGACATTCTTCTGGCAATTGCAAAGCCTGTCGGTGCAGAAAGAGCCTGAATTTCTGCAAGCATCGGTCTTGTTCCCTCCATAGTGCACACTATAGCAGAACCCGATGTATTATCGGGTCTTCCCGAAAGCATCATTGCGGACGGATTTGCTACTTCCTTTAGCCCTGAATCCTTCATTTCAAATACACCGATTTCGTTCGTAGAACCAAAGCGGTTTTTGACAGTACGGAGTATTCTGTAGCTTTGCTGACGGTCGCCCTCAAAATAAAGAACACAGTCAACCATGTGTTCAAGCACCCTCGGACCTGCTATACTGCCTTCTTTGGTAACATGTCCCACGATAAAGATTGCAATGTTATTTTCCTTTGCCAATCGCATAAGGAAATGTGTAGCTTCCCTTACCTGTGCTACACTGCCGGGTGCAGACGAAACCTCGTCTCTGTATATAGTCTGAATGGAGTCCACAATCATTACTGCGGGGCAAAGCTCTTTTGCATGGTGTACAATATAATCCAGATTTGTCTCTGCAAGGAGCTTTAGGTTTTTGCCGTTTACACCGAGTCTCTCTGCACGAAGCTTGATTTGTTGAAGGGATTCTTCACCAGACACATATAGTACAGGCAAAGTATCGCCAAGAGCCTCGCAAATCTGCAAAAGCAGGGTAGATTTACCGATTCCCGGGTCACCGCCAACCAAAACCATTGAACCCCGTACAATTCCACCGCCGAGGACTCTGTCTAGCTCCGATGTTCCTGTGGCAATCCTCTCGCCTTGTGTCTCGGATATTTCATTGAGTGTCAGGGGTTTGGCGGACGGCGTAACGGATGGCTTTGCCAAATCGAACTTACCCCCGACAGTTTCCGCTTCCTCGCAAAATGTATTCCAATTGTTGCATGACGGACATTTGCCGAGCCATTTAAGACTTTCGTATCCGCACTCGTTGCAAACAAATTTAACTTTTGTTTTCATATGTATCTGACTCCAAACAATTATTTTATACTTATACTCTACTACATTTTTGAGGTAAAGTCCAGTATTTTTTGTTTGAAGTCATAGAGCAACCTTATTTTCTTGCTCTGTTATTGTTATTTCCGTCTGTGAGCATATCATCTACGGCATTTCCTGCATCATCCATACCGTTGCCTATGTCGTTGCCCATATCGTCCATTCCGTTTTCTATGGCGCCTCCTGCATTGCCGTTACGGGTTTCTAAGCTGTCATCTGTACCGTCATCAGCAGGGATGTCCTGGCTTTCGTCACGGTCAAGGCTGTCATCTGTATCCATACCTCCGTCGCTTGTGTCGTTGGTCTGAACATTTCCTCTGTCTCCTGCTTCTCCGTCACCATTCTCCCCGCAGGAACAAAATGTGCCGACAACAAGAAGCATAATCAATGTCATAATAAGATATTTTTTCATTATATTCTCCTTTCCGATACCTCCAAGAGCATCTGTATGTTACTTCATACATAAACTATTATTTGAGAGAAACGAAAAATTATACACAAAAGCAAAAATCCCAAAATCATGATTAAAAATAACCGTGATTTTGGAATTTTGCGTTGTCAGAGTAAATTAGAGAATTCTTACTTTATAGAATTTTCGTATGATTCAATCATCTTCTTAACCATCTGACCTCCAATAGAACCTGCCTGCTTGGATGTCAAATCGCCGTTGTAGCCGTTCTTTAAGTTAACGCCTACTTCAGATGCAGCTTCCATTTTAAATCTTTCCATTGCATCCTTTGCTTCGGGAACAACATGCTTGTTTGCCATAAAATATCACCTCCATGTGCTTTGATGGTTCTAATTTGTGTCAAAAGTGATATTTCTAAACAGGTAATTTTTTGTAAAATTATAATATTTCGCAGGGTATTTGCTGTGCAAGTGCTCTGTTGGTATACATTGGCTCGAGCGTGACATCCCTTACGCATTTTATAAAATCGGGAATAACAAATTCCTCGTCCTCGCTGTCTAATTCTATCTCAAGATACGCCTGCTTTTTCCAGAACGGAAAAACATCTATTTCTATATTGTGTCCCTCATACGGAAAACAGTATCGGGTCTTGTATATGATGTTAAGAGAGCTGTCTGCTCTTTTGGAAAGCTCGTTATACTCTTCCTCCGAGATAACCGTCTCTTCTTCGACTCGTGTCATGGCAGTAACATGATACTTAACGGTATGATAATACTTAAATACATTATCTCTTCCGCGCTTTCGTATACGCTCGCTCTTGCCCTCGCATCCTGCAAGATATATCTGCTCAATATCCGTATGCGAACACTCAGGCATCGACATAATGCGCTTGAGGTCGGGGAACTCTATTATAAACTTTTTTTCAATTTCTAAGTTTTGTGACATATATTAACCCAGCTCCAGCTCATCAATCAGTCTTTTTGCCTTTTCTTTTTTGTCTGCCGATAGATTGGCATTTTGTCTTGCAATCTCAAGTTGTGTGCCTGACTTATCCTTAAATAATATTCTGTGCCATCTCTTTACTTCGTAGTAAGGTGTAAGCCATCTCTTTTCCTCAAGTATGGGAAACTGATTTTTAAGCAGTTCTCTCGGAAGAAATATCCTTGATAACAATTCCTTGATTTTTCCGCCTTTTTGTGCAACAGCCAAGGCAACCATATTTTCAAAGCTTCCGTATATTCCTGCGTTAAATATATATTCTTCTACCAAATCCGTCAATTCATTTCCACAAGCTGTACCAAACCACACTGATATTATTTCAAATGCTGTATCTGCAAATACGGAAAGTCCTGATTTTTTCAAAAACTCATACAATTTATCATTGTCATATGAAAAATTATTTTTAAGAACAAATAAATCAAGAAATGGTCTTATACCGCAACCGCCGTTTTTGAAATGCTTTGACATATGAAATATATGATAAAACACAAAAAACTCAGGCATCATTCTGCATCTGTACTCATGTCCGTTTTCAACAAGCGAATAATCCCACACATTATCAAGTATGTCCTTGTTTGCACCTGCATTTTCATACAGCCTGAAATGAAGCTCCAGCTCCATTCCGGTATCCGACACAAATGCTATGTCATGAGAGCCGTTTCGCTGAAATTCATGGGAGAGCTTTGAACACAAAAGCTCCTTGGCTTTGTCAAGCTCGTCCTTATGTATGAGTATATCTGTATCACAGCTCGGACGCATTTCGGGTTTGGGATACAGCTTTCTGAGCACAGAGCCTTTGAGCGGTATATGCTGTATACAATTCTGTTCAAAAAGCTCCGAAACACTGTTTAGCTCATGTTCAAGAAGCTGATTATAGCCTATGCCAGAGAGCTGCTCATTAAAAAATACTTCCCTGACATCTCCATGAATTAAATCAAGCTTGGAAAGAGCATCGGCAACAATGTAAAAAACCTCCTGCTTCATGGAAATATTGTATATTGATTCCAGTATTTCTTCATCAATAGCGGAAATTAAATTTTCATCAACAGGCAAACCAGTAAACTCATATCTGATTAGCTGTAAAATTAGTTTTTGAGATATGTTCATAAACTACTCTGAACTCCTTATTATATCGGTATATTGGCTATCTCTGCCACTATGGCATTCATGCTTCCGAGTTTATCGTACATATCATCTGCCAAAGCAAGCTGAGATCGTGCGCGGACAAGATTGTGTCCTCTGTACAGGGTCTTGAAGTACTGATCGCCCGTAATATAGTCGTCCAAAAATCTAACGGCAAGCTCTATCGTCATAACAAATGCACCGAGTGCAAGGGTCTTGATTTCTATAGGTGTAAGTGCCGACACAACCTCGGGTATAAAGCCCTCGGAAAAAGCACGGAATTTGTCAATATCAAGTGCAACCTTGGAATAATCAGGCTCGTCCTCGGGAACTGTGTTGCAGGCAAAGCGAACTGCATCGCCAAAGTCATGTGCAACAAGTCCGGGCATTACGGTATCTAAGTCTATTACGGTCTTTGCCTTGCCTGATGTAGAATCAAAGAGAATATTGTTTATCTTGGTATCATTATGTGTAACACGCATTGGAAGCTCCTGCGAATCCACAAGCTCATTAAGTCTTACCGCAAGAGGTTTGTAGGCCTTAATTCTCTCTATCTCTTCCGTAACCTCATCTACCCTTCCGCAAGGGTCCTCATTAACATGACGCATAAGAACTGCTATACGGCTTCTGGTATTGTGAAAATTGGGAATTGTCTCATAAAGAGAGCTTGCATCAAAGTCGGAAAGCATGGTCTGGAAATTACCAAAGGCATAGCCTGCAGACTTTAGCTTTTCGAGGTCATCGCAAGTATTATATGTAACAGAATTGGGCACATATTCGGATATTCTCCAAAAGCCCTGATCTTCTGTGTAATAATTCTTTCCGTTTTCGCGATGTGCAAAGTGCATAACACAATCCCTGCACTCTCCGCAAGCATCCAGCTTGTCGGAAATATGTGTGGTAATCTTATCTATGTTTTTCATAATCTTCTTGGGATTTTTGAAGACAAAGATGTTTACCTTTTGAAAAACATATCTCTTCTCCACGCCGTTATCGTTCATGTATACATCATAAGTTTGATTAACATTTCCGTTGCCGATTTGTTCAATAGATGTTATCTCTCCGTTTAGCTGAAAAACTTCTGCAAGTTCAGTAAATTTTGTTTTCATAAGATACCTCTTTTACTATGTATTTTTTCATAACATGTTGAACACCTGTAATAATTGTAACACAAACCAAAAGCAAATGCAATGAGTTTTGAAAAAATACATCATATAATTGTGGAATTTTAAAATAAGCAAAAAAAACAGGCCTTTTCACAAGGAAAAGACCTGTTGGAACTTTGAAATATAATTAAATACCCTGAGCCATCATAGCATCTGCAATTTTCTGGAAGCCGGCAATGTTAGCACCTGCAATGAGGTCGCCTTCCATTCCGTATTCTTTAGCTGCATCGCTGCAGTTTTTGTAGATATTTACCATGATGCCGTGGAGCTTTTCGTCAACTTCTTCTCTGGACCAGGAGAGTCTCATGCTGTTCTGGCTCATTTCGAGAGCAGAAACAGCAACACCGCCTGCATTAACAGCCTTGGAAGGAGCAATTATAACGCCGTTTTCACGGAGATATTCAACAGCTTCATCGGTTGTAGGCATGTTTGCAACTTCAACATAGTACTTGATGCCGTTTGCAACTATCTTCTTAGCATCTTCAAGATTTACTTCGTTCTGGGTAGCACAGGGAAGAACAACATCAACCTTAACGCCCCAGGGCTTCTCGCCTGCAAAGAATTTAGCGCCGAATTTATCAGCATAATCCTGTACTTTGTCACGGCCGGAAGCACGCATTTCGAGCATGTATGCTGCCTTTTCTTCTGTAATACCGTTTTCGTCATATACATATCCGTCAGGACCTGAGATTGTAAGCACCTTACCGCCGAGGTGGTTAATCTTAAGAACCGCACCCCAAGCAACATTACCAAATCCGGATACTGCAAATGTCTTGCCCTTTATGTCTTCGCCCATTTCCTTAAGAAGCTCGTTGCAGAAGTAAACTGCACCGTAACCTGTTGCTTCGGGACGGATAAGGCTGCCGCCGTATGCAAGACCCTTACCGGTGAGAACTGCATTTTCAAAGTTGTTGCAGATTTTCTTGTACTGACCGAAGAGATAACCGATTTCTCTTGCACCAACACCGATATCGCCTGCGGGAACATCAACATGAGAGCCGATGTGACGGTAAAGCTCTGTCATAAAGCTCTGGCAGAATCTCATTATTTCGCCATCGCTCTTGCCTCTGGGGTCAAAGTCACTTCCGCCCTTGCCGCCGCCGATGGGAAGACCTGTAAGAGAATTCTTGAATATTTGTTCAAATCCAAGGAATTTAATAACGCCTATGTAAACTGAAGGATGGAAACGAAGACCGCCCTTGTAGGGTCCTATAGCACTGTTAAACTGTACTCTGAAACCTCTGTTTACCTGAACATTACCGTTGTCGTCAACCCAGGGAACACGGAAGATAATCTGTCTTTCGGGTTCAACAATTCTTTCCAACAATGAAGCCTTCTCGTATTCGGGATGCTTCTCAATTACAGGAGCAAGGCTGTTAAGAACATCTGAAACCGCCTGAATAAATTCCGGCTGGTTGCCGTCTTTTGCCTTAACCTGTTCCAATACTCTTTCAACGTATGTCATCTAAAGTCCCCCTTAAATAAAATTTTGCATATTTAATGCAAGATACATCGTGAAATATAAATATTATTGTATCACTTTTGCTTAATTTTGTCAATAAAATATCATATATGCTTGACAATTATTTTTTTGGAGTGTTATTATATATGTATGTTTATCAGAAGGAGTAAAACCATGTCTTATAAAATTTTAAAAAAGAAAGAGCTAAATTCTCAAATATTCCTCATGGAAGTAGATGCACCTCTTGTTGCAAGAAGGGCAGAGCCGGGTCAGTTTATTATACTCAGAATAGATGAATACGGCGAAAGAGTACCTTTTACAATTGCAGATTATGACAGAGAGAGGGGAACTGTTACTATAATAGTTCAGATTGTGGGCAAGACCACGAGACAGCTCTCTGCCATGAATGAGGGGGAGGATATACTGGACTTTGCAGGACCTCTGGGAACACCTACCAAGCTCGACGGACTCAGGAGGGTTGCAGTAATAGGCGGAGGACTCGGAACTGCAATTGCATATCCTCAGGCGAAGAAGCTTTATTCAATGGGAGCGGATGTTACTGTAATTACAGGCTTTCGAAATGAGGAATATATAATCCTTAAAGATGAATTGCAAGAGGTATGTAATAATCTGATTATTACCACCGATGACGGTTCAAACGGAGTAAAGGGCTTTGTTACAGACCGCCTCCAAGAACTGATTGAGAGCGGAGAAAAGTTTGACGAGGTAATAGCAATCGGACCGCTCGTAATGATGAGGGCGGTATGCAACCTCACAAAACAGTATTCAACACCGACCACCGTATCCATGAATCCCGTTATGATAGACGGTACGGGAATGTGCGGAGGATGCAGAGTCATAGTTGACGGTAAGACAAAGTTTGCTTGTGTTGACGGACCTGATTTCGACGGTCACAAGATAGATTGGGATATGGCACTAAACAGACAAAAGATGTTTAATGAGCACGAAAAAATATCATGTGACAAAGATAACTGCAGGATAGGGAGGACACATCATGCCTAATATGTCATTAAAGAAAACACCCATGCCGGAGCAAAAGCCTGAGGAAAGAATACATAATTTTGATGAGGTATTCTATGGCTACACACCTGAAATGGCAATGGAAGAAGCACAAAGATGCCTTAAGTGTAAAAACAAACCCTGCACAGAGGGATGTCCCGTAAGAGTAAGGATACCCGAATTTATGGCATATGTTGCAGAGGGGAAATTTGAAGAAGCATACAGGGTAATTACAGATACCAACAGTCTGCCTGCGGTTTGCGGAAGAGTATGTCCGCAGGAAAGCCAGTGCGAAGCAAAATGTGTTCGCTCAGTTAAGGGAGAACCCGTAGCCATAGGGCGAGTAGAGCGGTTTGTTGCAGACTGGCATATGGCAAATGGAACCGATGATATTAAAAAGCCTGAGCAAAACGGAAAGCGTGTTGCAGTTGTCGGCTCCGGACCGTCGGGTCTTACTGTTGCGGGTGACCTTGCCAAGAAAGGCTACGAAGTAACAATCTATGAGGCATTTCATACTGCAGGCGGCGTGCTTATGTACGGCATTCCCGAATTCAGACTGCCCAAGGATATAGTAACCAAGGAGATAGAAAAACTCGAAAAACTCGGTGTAGTAATAGAAAAGAATGTTGTAATCGGCAAGACGATACTGGTGGACGAGCTTTTTGAAGAATTCGGATTTGATGCGGTATATGTGGCATCAGGTGCGGGACTTCCTTCATTTTTGAGAATTGAGGGCGAGAGCCTTAACGGAGTTTATTCTGCAAATGAGTTTCTGACCCGTATAAATCTTATGAAGGGATATAAGTTCCCCGAGTTTGACACACCCGTATATGTAGGCAAGCGTGTAGCGGTTTTCGGCGGAGGAAATGTTGCAATGGACGCTGCCAGAAGTGCAAAGAGACTCGGAGCAGAAAAGGTATATATAATATACAGAAGAGGATTTAATGAGCTTCCTGCCCGCAGGGAAGAAGTTACGCACGCACAGGAGGAGGGCATAGAATTTATGTTCCTTAAGAATCCTGTCAAATTCATAGGAGAAGACGGATGGGTTTGCGGTGTTGAGCTTATAAAGATGGAACTCGGAGAGCCTGATGCTTCGGGAAGAAGGTCGCCCGTTGCGATAGAGGGTTCGGAGCACATCGTAGATATAGATACCGCAGTAATTGCAATAGGCCAAAGCCCCAATCCTCTTATAAAGCAAACAACAGATGACCTCGAAACAACACCAAGAGGATGTATAATCACGGACGAAAACGGCGCAACAACCAAGGAGCATGTGTATGCAGGCGGAGATGCCGTGACGGGTGCAGCAACTGTAATTCTTGCCATGGGTGCAGGCAAAACTGCGGCTGCGGCAATAGATAAAGAACTTAACCAAAAATAAATAACCAAACACCCCCAAGGAGCATAACATGTTCTAAGGGGGTGTTTTTTGTGCATCAGTTTGAAATAAGCAGATGTAAGGTGATAAATATTGCCCGCAAAGCAGAAAAAGAGATAATAGACTATGGAGTCCGCATGGTCGGGGCACCTCTTGAATGGAACGAAACCAGAGGCGATGCTGTAAGGGTAGGCATAATTGATACAGGTGTTGACACGGACCATATAGAATTAAAAGGAAGAATAAAGGACTGTGTTAACTTTTCGGGCGGGAGCACCGACAGCGTTGAGGACGAGAACGGACACGGCACCCATATAGCAGGAATAGTCGCCGCAGAGCAAAATGGGATAGGGGTAGTAGGAGTAGCACCCAAAACAGAACTGTATATAGCAAAGGCATTCGGTGCTGACGGCAAGACACAATATCCCGCAATTGAGAAAAGTGTCAAATGGATGGAAGAACGCAAGGTAGATGTAATCAATATGTCTTTTTCCTCAGCTTATACTTCGTCCAAGTATCGTTCGCTTATATGGTCAGCTCACGAAAAGGGAATAAGTATAATTTGTGCCGCAGGAAACGAGGGTGAAATGGGTGAGAACACCATAGGCTTCCCTGCAAATTATCCCGAAACCGTTGCGGTGTCTGCTGTTGATATTAACAGACATATAGCAGATTTCAGTTCCCGCGGAAATGCCGCAGAAATATGTGCTGCAGGGATAGATGTTTATTCCACATATCTTGATGGAGGATATGCAACTCTCAGCGGGACTTCTATGGCCTGTCCCATTATAACGGGTGCCGCAGCAATCCTCATAGCCAAGGGATATATCAGGTATGGCAGACGGCTCACACCTGATGAAATACGGCTTCTGCTTAATATATATACAGAAAAGCTGGGAAATCCCGGCCGTGACAAAAGCTACGGATACGGAATATTTTCTTTTGGAAGAATAGCTTCGGAGGAGTATATATACAGCAAAATAAAAACATCGGGAATAAACAGAGACCTTGCATGTGCAATGTTACTTTCCGCTATCAGATAAAAAATCAGCTCCTATACCTTTTGGTATTTATGGAGCTGATTAAGATTTAATTTACTGATTTTTGCAAAGGAATAAATCATCAACCTCTTTGTATGACTTCGGAGTTCCGATATCATAACATTCTCCCTCAAAGGTGTATGCATAAACATCCTTTATCTTGTGGAGCCACGAGGGGAAGAAGCCGGGTGCATCAGGGTTGTTTCCTTGTGATAAATACTCTTTGATGAGAGGAACGGTATCTCTTTTGTATATGTATGAAGCAAAAGCGGCAAGGGTGCTTACGGGCACAGGCGGTTTTTCCACCATGTTTGTTACTATGCTGTTATCATCTGTAATGACATTTGCCATGCGTGTCAGGTCTTCTTTGTTTTCTATTTCCTTGACAAGTATCATGTCGAGATTGTGTTTTTTGAAGGCATCGTAGTAATCTTTGAGACGGAAGGTAAATATGTTGTCTCCTGCCATAACAAGAATATCATCATCAATACCAAGTGTTTCTATTGCATACTGCATATCGCCGACAGCACCAAGCTTGTTGGTATCGTCTGCGGTATGGTCATCAAGTACGGTGATTTTCAGTCTCGTATCAAATTCCTTCTGCCAGTTTACAAAATTATCATAGAATTTTGAGTTGCTTATTATCACAAGCTCATCGATTTCGCTGATTGTTTCTATTTCGCAGGCTATGTAATTGAGTATCGGTTTTCCTGCAATCGGAAGCAGAGCTTTTGGCTTGTCAATGGTAAGCGGATAGAGTCTTGTGGCATATCCTGCCGCGAGTATTAAGGCTTTCATGTTTTTCCTCCGTGAGAACTTATTAACATAAGTATATTGCCATGGTATAATTATTTCAAGAGCTTTTATATTTATTTTTTGTAGCTATTCCGCCTCTAATATGTCTTTCTGCTTTGTTGATGTCAAGAAGTTTTTTTGCCTCATGAGCAAGCTGAGGGTTAATGAGTACCAGTCTTTCGCTTATATCTTTGTGTACGGTGCTTTTAGATATGCCGAATTTCTTTGCTGCACTGCGTACAGTGGAGCGGTGTTCTACCATATATCTGCCAATAGTAATAGCTCTTTCAGATATGTAATCCTTCAACAAATTTCACCCCTAATAAGTGTGTTGGTTAATGATATGATTTTTTTTAGGGGTTTATGCATGAATTTGCATTACCGGGGTGATAGGTTTTGGTGTTTTATGACCATATATAAACTTTTTGTTCAACAATATTTTTAAAAGCTGCACTTTTAATTTGCAAATTTGCATCTGTATTTTTCGCCAATTTAGTTTTAATATCAAACCATCAGCAAAAGCGAAAGGGTGGGAATAAAATGCAAAAGAGAATATTGTAAAAAAATTGTAGTAACTCTTAAGGCAAATAGTATCACTATCAAGAAAAAAAGTCAACTAAAATTTACAAAATTAGAAATTAAAAGGTGATAAAAATGTCAAAAATATTAAAAAGCCGCTATGGAGTGCTATCTTAACACTAGTATATTTAGTTGTTAAAAATTGGATTGGTATCGAAATTCCTGCATGGTATGATGTTTTTGCACAGATTGTAGCTATTTTTTCCATAATCTGAGCCGG
>JAZSFO010000066.1:0-2076 GCA_045532255.1 Clostridia bacterium
GCAATGATGGTAATGGCTCTTTTTGTAAAGCTAAAACTTAAAAATATTACAATGCTTATAATCGCTGTTGTTATGTGTGCTTTCGGAACATTGTTAAACGGAGTTGATGTAGGTTCTCCAATAGGAAACATTTTTCTCGGCTATCTTATCGGCACAGAGGATGCAGCAGGAATGGTATTGTCGGACTTCCCGTTGCTTAATTGGATGATGTTCCCGGTTTGCGGATATGTTTTCGGCTCTGTGCTGAAAAGAGTAAAAAACAAAAAGCTTTTTTACTTGACTTTCTCCTTGCCTGCAATCATCATAGCAATCGTGTACTTTGCTTACGGAATTTACTTTGAGATTGGTATGTTTGGCGAAGGGCAGAATTGTTATTATCATATGATATTCTCTGATGTACTTGCAAGTCTTATGCTTACAATCGGACTTATAGGTGTTTATTATGCTCTGTTAAAGATAATACCGAAGTCGATAGAAAACATCGCTGTAAGCATAAGCGGAAATATAACGTATGTATATTGTATTCATTGGGTATTGGTATCATTTATTGTAAATGTTCTGATGTACATAGTGAGAGGCACAACGCTTTTAACCTCCCCACAGATAGTCGCACTTGGATGTGCTATCAGCGTAGCATCCATTGTAATAGCACATTATTTCAGAAAGTTCAAGGAAAGAGGTAAGAAAAATGCGAAAATATCATAAGCTTCAAAATATGGTTTTGCTTTGCTTTTCAGTTCTTGCCATCGTTCTTATTCTTATTATCAGCTTAGTTGTGGGTAAACAGTATGTAGATAAAGAAATGGACAACTGTAAAAATACTGCATTTGCATACACCAAATCTGCCGCAGAGCTTATTGACGGTGATAAGATCGCATACTATCTCGAAACTGAGGAAAAAGACGAATATTATTATGAGATACTTGATTTTTTAAATGCTTTTCAGGCAAAAAGCTCTATTCAATACTACTATGTATTTGTACCCTTTGAGGATGACTTGGTTTATATATGGGATGCAAACTTAGAAGAAGGTGCTTGCGAGCTTGGTTATCACGAGGAATATATGGAGGGCGGAAAAGAAGCAACTTGCGCAATTTACAAGCAAAATCCGCCTGAAGAAATAGAGCTTGTAAATGACGATACATACGGATATATAGCTTCGGCATATTCCCCGATTTTTGACAGTAACGGAGAGCCTGTTGCGGTTGTTGGTGTTGATGTATATATGCCTGACTTGCAAAAGAATATGGCTGAATTTTTAAGTGTTGTCATAATTGCTATTGTATTTGTTGTATTGCTTGCTATATGGATTTGCTTCTTCTTTGTAAAAAGAAAAATAGTTAATCCTATCAACAAAATTCGTAATGTTTCAAGAAGTATGGTTGAAAACCTTGAAAACGAAGAAACTATTCAGACTTCTGTTAAAACGGGTAATGAAATTGAAGAACTGTTTGAATCTTTTAAGGAAATGTACTCTGATGTCCGTGAATATATCAACAAGCTTTCAACTGTCACAGCAGAAAAAGAAAGAATCGGAGCAGAGCTTGATGTTGCAACTCACATTCAGTCATCAATGCTCCCTTGCATATTCCCGGCTTTCCCCGAAAGAAAGGAATTTGATATTCACGCATCTATGACACCTGCAAAAGAGGTCGGTGGTGACTTTTATGATTTCTTTATGGTGGATGACAGACACTTGGCGATTGTTATGGCTGATGTGTCAGGTAAGGGTGTACCTGCCGCACTTTTTATGGTTATTGCAAAAACTCTTATCAAAGACCATACTGTGCCCGGAAGTGATTTAGGTGAAGTGTTTACAAAGGTTAATAATTTGCTTTGTGAGTCTAACAGCGAAGGTTTGTTTGTAACTGCTTTTGAGGGTGTGCTGGATTTGGTTACAGGTGAATTTAACTTCGACAACGCAGGTCACGAAGTACCTTACATCTGCAAGGCAGGTAAAGGATTTGAGCCGTACAAAATTAAAGCGGGATTTGTTCTTGCAGGTATGGAAGATATGAAATACAGAGGCGGTAGTATTACTCTCGAAGAAGGAGATAAAATATTCCAATATACTGA
>JAZSFO010000095.1:0-22364 GCA_045532255.1 Clostridia bacterium
TATAATAAGTGCTGCAAAAAATATAATTACAATTCCTGCAAAATACATAAGTGTGCCTACCCAGGATGAATCCTCAAAAAACGCGCCTGCAAAAAGTGCTATGACAGGAAGCTTTGCACCGCATGGCATAAAGGGTGCAAGCATCGCTGTAGCCCGTCTTTCCCTTTCGCCTCGAATAGTACGGCACGCCATTACTCCGGGAATAGCACAGCCTGTTGCAATAACAAACGGAATAACGGATTTTCCTGATAATCCAACCTTCTTAAATATGGGGTCAAGAACTACCGAAACTCTTGCCATATATCCGCAGTCCTCCAGAAGTGCAATAAAAAAATACATTACCATTACAAGAGGCAAAAATCCTATTACTGCGATAGCACCGCCTATTATACCATCTATAAGCAATGTATAAAGAAGAGGATTGGCATTAACAAAGAATTCCCCTACCCATGATTGAAAACTCTCGAGTACAGATGTAAGAGAATCGGCTATCCACGGTCCCAATGTCGATTGGGAAATATCAAAAACAATAAACATTATTATTGCGAATATCGGGATACCTGACCACTTGTTTGCTAATATTCTGTCTATATTATCCTGAAGATTTTTCACATTTGAATGAACTTGTCTTTTCTCTACACTATCAACAATTTCGTTGACAAATTCGTAGCGGTTTCTGTCATCCTCTTTGAGTGCACTTTTGCTTGCATAGGCTGACTGGAGCTTTTTATACGGTGCCTGCTGTTTTCTGCCGTATACCGAGAGAGCAGCCTCGATAACCTTTTTCATTCCCAGAGAGGAGGTTGAAATTGTCTTTACTACCGGACAGCCAAGCTTTTTGGAAAGCAGATTTTCATCAATAAGAGTATGATTTTTGTCATTTATATCCGTTTTGTTAAGTGCTACAACAACAGGTATACCAAGCTCCATAAGCTGTGTTGTAAAAAACAGACTTCTGCTGAGGTTAGTAGCATCTACAATGTTTATAATAACATCCGGTGATTCATTCATTATATATGTACTTGTTATGCTCTCTTCCGATGTATATGCCGACATTGAATATGCACCTGGTAAATCCACAATAAAAATTTCACATTTATCAGGATTGAGGCTCTTTTTCAGAGCACATACCTTCTTATCAACGGTAACTCCTGCCCAATTTCCGACTTTTTCATTCTTGCCTGTAAGAGCATTATACATTGTTGTTTTACCGCTGTTCGGGTTACCTGCCAATGCAATTCTCATTCTTAACTTCCTCCTAAAATCATATGAATCAAAAAGTATGTTAGTTTACACTAACTATATTCCAAAAAATAATAAAAGGCTATTTAACATATATCGCTTCCGCAAGCTGTCTGTCAATGTTGTATCTGCCCTCTTTAATAGAAACAATACAGCCACTTCCAAGATGCATAATAACTGTTATAGCTTCACCTGTATAGCATCCGAGAGAAAACAAAAAATCCTCCAGTTCACTATCTTCCGTATCTATACGCTGTATAATATATTCCTTACCTTCTTCTGCAGAAAACAAATTCATATATATTCCTCCTGCACAGCAAATAAAATTATGATTAGTTGCCACTAACTCGTATCTGTAAAAAATGATTAGTCATCACTAACCATGAGAAATTATATCATATCACCCAATCATTGTCAATGCTTTTTTGGGAAAATTTTAATTATTTACGGATAATTTTTTCTATTCTCTGCAAAGAGAAATACGCCGGAAAAATCAACCGGCGTATTTTCAATAAAATATTACTTAAAGTATTTTACACATGCGTCAAAGATACCCATATCATAGTTACCCTCAACATTCTTATAAAGACCGTTTGTGTATCTTTCTGTATGTCCCATTTTACCAAGAATTCTGCCGTCTGGAGATGTAATACCCTCTACTGCAAGTATTGAGCCATTGGGATTATACTGAATGTCATAGGTTGGATTACCATCCAAATCAGCATACTGTGTTACTATCTGTCCATTTGCAGCAAGCTCTCTTATAAGCTCTTCACTCGCAAGGAATCTTCCCTCACCGTGTGATATCGGTACAGAATAAACCTCACCGGGCTTTGTGTTTGCAAGCCACGGGGATTTGTTTGATGCAACTCTTGTTCTTACAATCTTGGACTGATGGCGTCCGATTGTGTTGAATGTAAGTGTGGGTGAGTTTTCATCTGTATCAACTATCTTACCATAAGGTACAAGTCCGAGCTTTATGAGTGCCTGAAAACCGTTACATATACCGCACATGAGACCGTCACGATTTTCCAAAAGGTCGGTTACAGCTTCCTTGATTGCATCGTTACGGAAGAAAGCAGTAATGAGCTTTGCAGAACCCTCGGGTTCATCACCGCCCGAGAAACCGCCGGGAATGAATATAACCTGAGATTCCTTAATACCCTGTGCAAACTTCTCTACGGATTCTGTTATTGCAGATGCGCTGAGGTTATTGATAACAAATATATTACTTTGTGCTCCTGCATCGTTCATTGCGGTTGCTGTATCGTATTCGCAGTTTGTACCGGGGAATACAGGAATAAGAACCCTGGGTTTAGCACACTTAAAAGCAGGTGCTTTTCTGCTTTCTGCCATATAAGTGAATGCATCGACCTTTGCGTCATCTGATGCAATATTGCACTTATATACCTTTTCGAGCTTTTCTTCATAAATATCATTAACCGTGCATGCACAAACCTTGCTATCACCGTAAACAAAGCTCTTGTCTTCTGTTATTGTACCCACTAATGCAGCATCCTCTATTTCGAAGTCGGACTCTATAACAAAAGCACCGTAATTGTAGCCGAAAATATCATCAAGGGTCATGTCATTTGAAAATTCAAATCCAAATCCGTTACCCATAGACATCTTAATTACAGCCTCGGCAATACCACCATATGTCGGTGTATAGATAGCCTTTGCTCTTCCCTCTCTTGCAAGAGCTGTAACTCTGTCAAAGAGTGCTCTGAGAGAATTGGTATCAGGCAGGTTATCTTCATTATAGTCAGGCTTTACAAGATATACTTTGTTTCCTGCCTTTTTGAATTCAGGCGAAACAATATGCGGTATCTTGTCTGTTGTAACCGCAAAGGAAACAAGTGTAGGCGGAACATCTATATCTTCAAAGGAACCGCTCATGGAATCCTTACCGCCTATTGAACCGATTTCAAGTTCCATCTGTGCTTTGAATGCACCCAGAAGTGCCGCAGTGGGTTTGCCCCATCTCTTCGGGTCAGCCTTGGGCTTTTCAAAGTATTCCTGGAATGTAAGATATACATCCTCAAATGATGCACCTGATGCAACAAGCTTTGCTACAGATTCAACTACAGCAAGATATGCTCCGTGATAAGGGCTCTTTTCTGTTATAAACGGATTGTAGCCCCACGACATAACAGAACAATCATCTGTATGCTTGTCCTCGGAAGAAATTTTGTTGACCATAGCCTGTATGGGTGTTCTCTGATATTTACCGCCAAAAGGCATAAGAACAGAACCCTTTCCTATGGTAGAGTCAAATCTTTCGCTAAGGCCTCTCTTTGAACAAACATTGAGGTCGCCTGCAAGAGCCTTTATGCTGTCCTCAAATGTGCCGTCTGCTTTCTTAAAGAACGGCTGTGCCTTGGGAACAACAACATCAATATGCTTCTGTGCACCATTGGAATTAAGGAACTGCCTGGAAAGATTAACAATTTTGTTTCCGTTCCAGTTCATTACAAAATAAGGTGTTTCCTGTACAACTGCAACCTTTGTTGCCTCAAGGTTTTCTCCGTTTGCAAGCTCTATGAACTTGTCGGCATCCTTTGCTTCAACAACAACAGCCATTCTCTCCTGAGACTCGGAAATTGCAAGCTCTGTTCCGTCAAGACCGTTATACTTCTTGGGTACAGCATTTAAGTCAACAACAAGACCGTCTGCAAGCTCACCGATTGCAACGGATACACCGCCTGCACCAAAGTCATTGCAACGCTTTATAAGTTTGGATGCCTGTGGGTTACGGAAGAGTCTCTGGAGCTTTCTTTCCTCGGGAGCATTACCCTTTTGCACCTCTGCGCCGCAGCTTTCGAGTGATTCGAGTGTGTGAGACTTTGAAGAACCTGTCGCACCGCCACAGCCGTCACGGCCTGTTCTACCGCCGAGAAGAATTATGATATCCCCGGGTGCAGGTCTTTCACGACGGACATTTTCCTGCGGAGCCGCTGCAATTACAGCACCTATTTCCATTCTCTTTGCCGCATATCCGTCATGGTATATTTCATCAACCATACCTGTTGCAAGACCAATCTGATTACCGTAGGAGGAATATCCGTTTGCTGCAGTTGTTACAATCTTACGCTGAGGCAGCTTTCCCTCCATTGTTTCCGATACGGGTCTTGTGGGGTCTGCCGCACCTGTAACACGCATTGCCGCATATACATACGAACGGCCAGAAAGCGGGTCGCGGATTGCACCGCCTATACAGGTTGCCGCACCGCCAAAGGGTTCTATTTCTGTAGGATGGTTATGTGTTTCATTCTTGAAGAGAAGTAACCATTTCTCTTTCTTGCCGTCCATCTCAACATCAATCTTTACTGTACAAGCATTTATTTCCTCAGACTCATCAAGTTTATCGAGCTTTCCTGATTTTCTAAGATGCTTTACTGCAAGAGTTGCCATATCCATAAGGTTTATAGGCTTCTTTCTTCCAAGAGCGTCCCTTACGGAAATGTATTCATCATATGCCGCCTTTACAGTATCGTCCTCAAACTCAACAGAGTCTATTGTTGTAAGGAAGGTTGTATGACGGCAATGGTCTGACCAGTATGTATCTATCATCTTAATTTCGGTAATCGTGGGGTCACGCTTTTCCGAAATAAAATAGTTCTGACAGAACACAAGGTCGTCTATATCCATAGCAAGACCGTTATCCTTCAAAAATTCCATAAGACCGTCTTTATCGAGGTCTATAAATCCATTGAGTGTTTTTACCTCAGACGGAATTTCGTACTTTATTTCAAGGGTCTCGTACTCCTTGAGTGAAGCTTCTCTTGCTTCTACGGGATTGATAACATATTTCTTTATTTCTTCTATCTCGCTTTCGGAAAGCCTACCTGTAAGTACATATACCTTTGCTGTCTTGACAGTAGGTCTGTCTCCCTGAGAAATAAGCTGTATACACTCTGCTGCGGAATTTGCTCTCTGGTCAAACTGACCGGGAAGATATTCTACTGCAAACACAACGGCATCTTCTGACGATGTAAAGCTGTCATAAACATCATCAAGCTGAGGCTCGGAGAAAACTGTTTTCTTGCAGTAATCAAAAAGCTCTTGTGTTATATTTTCCACATCGTAGCGGTTGATAATTCTTACATCCTCTACTCCGCCAATGCTCAAAAAGCTTTTGATATCGCCTTTAAGAGAATTAGCCTCATGAGCAAGAGCCTTTTTCTTTTCTACATATACTCTGTAAACCATTATTTAATACCCTCCAATGCTCTTTTGCCTATATCGCTGCGATAATATGCATTGTCAAAGCTTACTGTTTTGACAGTTTCGTATGCCTTATCAATTGCTTCCTTAAGTGTGGGTGCTGTCTCTGTAACACCGAGGACTCTTCCGCCTGCGGTAAGGAGCTTGCCATCACAAAGTTTAGCACCTGCAACATATATATTCTTATCTACGGGCATATTGATTTCAAATCCGCTTTCGTATTTCTGCGGATAGCCATCGGATGCCATAACTACACAGCATGCACTCTCATCCTTGAATACAACCTCAGTATCAGAAAGTGTTCCGTCTGCTACACTTGTCATAATATCAAGCAAATCGGATTCAAGAAGCGGTAGAACAACCTGTGTTTCGGGATCGCCGAAACGGCAATTGTATTCTATAACCTTTGGACCCTTGGGTGTGAGCATAAGTCCGAAATAAAGACATCCCTTGAATGTGCGTCCCTCAGAATTCATTGCATTCATTGTGGGAATAAATATCTTTTCCATACACTCTTTTGCAATTTCTTCGGTATAATAGGGGTTGGGAGCAATTGTTCCCATACCGCCTGTATTGAGTCCCATATCATTGTCCTTTGCTCTCTTGTGGTCCATAGAGGAAACCATGGGCACAAGAGCTTTGCCGTCTGTAAAGCTGAGTACAGACACCTCGGGACCTGTAAGAAATTCTTCAATAACAACCTGACTTCCGCTATCACCGAAAACCTTGTCAAGCATCATGGATTTAACGGCATCCTTTGCTTCGTCACGGGTATTTGCAATTATTACGCCCTTACCGAGTGCAAGGCCGTCTGCCTTTACTACAACGGGAACTGTCGCAGTTTCCAGATAGCTGAGAGCACTTTCCAAATCAGTAAACACACTGTACTCGGCTGTGGGGATATTGTATTTTTTCATAAGGTTTTTTGAAAAGACCTTACTTCCTTCTATAATAGCCGCATCTTTGGCAGGACCGAAGCACTTGATACCTGCTTTATTAAGTGCATCTACTGCACCGAGAACAAGCGGATCATCGGGTGCTACGATTGCAAAATCTATATTATTGGATACAGCAAATTCTACTATTGCATCTATATCTTTAGCACCGATATCGATACACTCTGCATCCTGTGCTATACCTCCATTGCCGGGAAGTGCGTATATCTTATCAGCTTTGGGGCTTTGTTTGATTTTTTTGATGATGGCGTGTTCTCTGCCTCCGCCACCTACAACCATAATGTTCATATGTACCTCCCAAGTAAATTTTAGTGATGGAATAATCTCATTCCTGTCATTGCCATTGCCATGCCTCTCTTGTTACATTCTTCAATGACATTGTCATCACGAATGGAACCGCCGGGCTGTGCAACATAGCTTACACCGCTTTTTGCAGCTCTTATGATATTATCTCCAAACGGGAAGAAAGCATCGGAACCAAGTGCAACACCCTTGATTTGAGAAAGGTATGCCTTTTTCTCTTCCTTTGTAAATTCTTCGGGTCTAACGCTAAAGAATTTCTGCCACTCGCCGTCTGCAAGAAGGTCTTCGCTGTCATCGGAAATATATACATCTATAGCATTGTCTCTGTCAGGTCTCTTAACAGTATCGAGGAAGGGAAGATTAAGAACCTTATCACTCTGTCTTAAGTGCCAGTTGTCCGCCTTGCCTCCTGCGAGTCTTGTACAATGAATTCTTGACTGCTGACCTGCACCTACACCGATTGCCTGTCCGTCTTTTGCATAGCAAACAGAATTGGACTGGGTATATTTAAGTGTTATAAGCGCAATAATTAAGTCTCTCTTTGCATCATCGGGAAGCTCTTTGTTATCTGTTACAAGATTTGTAAGTATGGTTTCGTCAATCTTGTAGTTGTTTCTTCCCTGTTCAAAGGTTATGCCGTATACATCCTTATGTTCTACGGGATTGGGAACAAAATCAGGATCGATTTTAACAATATTATATGAACCCTTTCTCTTCGCCTTTAGGATTTCCAAAGCTTCGGGGTCGTAGTCAGGAGCAATAACACCGTCGGAAACTTCTCTTGCAATAAGCTTTGCACATGTAACATCACACTTGTCGGAAAGTGCTATCCAGTCACCAAATGATGACATTCTGTCTGTTCCTCTTGCTCTTGCATAAGCAGTTGCTATAGGAGAATCGTCAAGACCCTCAACATCATCTACAAAGCATGCTTTTTTGAGTTTGTCGTCCATTTTGATACCTACTGATGCAGAGGTAGGACTTACATGCTTAAAGGATGTTGCGGCACACATACCAAGTGCCTCTTTGATTTCCTTGACAAGCTGCCAACTGTTAAATGCATCAAGGAAGTTTATAAAACCAGGCTTGCCGTTTAATATTTCGATAGGAAGCTCGCTTCCGTCTGACATAAATATTTTGGCAGGCTTCTGGTTGGGATTACAACCGTATTTTAATTCAAACTCCTTCATTTTGACATCTCCTTACTTTTGGTTCTTATTTATCATTCTGTTTTCTATATTGCCGTTTTTAAGGTCAATATATCTTACATAGAGAGAAATCTTGTTGTCATCATTAAGGTTATTCCATATATTACTTGTAAACTCGTCAATATCATCGGGAATAATTACCCTCTCAGGCTCGCCTGTAAATGTGGGGATAGGATTGCCGTCACAATTATATGTGTGTATGAAATGTCCCAGACCTGCAAGAGATTTGTAGGAAAATGTATATCTGTTGCACTCTGTTCCCTCGGCATCAGCACTTTTTAGAATACTCATTTTATAAGTGAAATCGTCGCCCGTAAAATTCATTATACCGCTTATTCTGGGTGTAAAGTTCGGTTTGTCGGGTTCGAACTCTCTGGTTTCGAGAGCCTCCTCAAAGCTCTTGCCGTCTTTTATAAAGTCGTATATTGTATCTGTCTGGTCGCCGTTTGTTACTATGAGGCTGTTTTCAAATTTGCGTACGGGCGAGTAAATGATGAGTGAGGGATCCTCTACCTTTGAAGCATCAAATGGATATATTGTAACCTCGTCACCGTTTTCGGTAAATACTCTGTTACGACTGTTTTCACTTCTTCCCATTATAAAATATGCGAAAACCGCCTTCTTAGCATCCTTGCTTTTTCCTATGATAATACCTCTTCCGACATAGGAATTATCTTTGATAAGATTTGCAATATCATTAGTCTGATATATATTCATAATTATTTTTTCCTTTCAATAATTTCTCTTGCCACTTTCTCTATGGACCTTGGGAGAATAATCCATTCTGCATTTTCCATAACCCTTTTTTGAAGTGTTTCGGGTGTGTCGCCGTCTTCGATAGCTACGGCTTTTTGCATGATTATTCTTCCGCCGTCGGGAATTTCGTTAACAAAGTGTACAGTTGCTCCCGTTACCTTAACTCCGTAGCTGAGAGCCGCTTCGTGCACTCTGAGGCCGTAAAATCCCTTTCCGCAAAATGATGGTATGAGTGAAGGATGTACATTTATAATCCTCTCGGGATATTTCTCCGTAAACCTTTTGGAAAGTATACACATAAATCCTGCAAGAACAATGATGTCGGTATTGTAGCTTTCTATAATATCTATAAGCTTTTTCTCAAATTCTTCCTGAGACGGCATCATCTTTTTGTGTACTACCTCTGTAGGTATCCCTTTATTTTTAGCTCGCTCAAGGGCATATGCATTGGGGTTTGATGCAACAACTGCACAAATTTTGGCAGATGTAATAACTCCGCTGTCTATTGCATCCATTATTGCCTGAAGATTGGTTCCGCCTCCGGATACAAGAACACAAACCCTTGCCTTTAACATAAAATCACGCTTTCATCTTCTTTTGTTATTTCGCCGATTATGTAAGCATCCTCGCCGTTTGCCTTAAGAACGGATATAGCCTTATCTGCATCGTTCTTGTCAACAACAATACTCATTCCGACACCCATATTAAATGTATTGAACATATCTCTTTCGGGGATATTACCCTCTTTTGCAAGAAGGTCGAATATAGGAAGTATCTTTACTGCTGACTTTTCTACTCTTGCGGTAAATCCTTCGGGAATACTTCTCGGAATGTTCTCATAGAAGCCTCCGCCTGTTATATGAGATACAGCCTTAACGGTAACCTCTTCAAAAAGTGCACACATAGGCTTAACATATATTTTTGTAGGTGTAAGAAGTGTCTCGCCTATTGACTTTCCGCCAAGTGCATCTACGGGAAGTTTGATATTTTTGTTCTCTACATCAAATACCTTTCTGACAAGAGAAAAACCGTTTGAATGAACACCGCTTGAGGGAAGAGCGATTATTACATCGCCTTCTTTGATGGTCTTGTTATTGAGAACCCTGCTCTTGTCAACAATACCCACAGAGAAGCCTGCGAGGTCATACTCATCAATCGGATAGAAACCGGGCATTTCTGCCGTTTCGCCTCCAATGAGAGCTGCACCCGACTGAACACATCCGTCTGCAATACCCTTAACGATATCTGCTATCCTTTCGGGAACATTCTTACCGCATGCAATGTAATCAAGGAAGAACAAAGGCTTTGCACCGCAACAGATAATATCGTTTACGCACATAGCAACACAATCGATACCGACTGTGTCATGCTTGTCCATTATAAATGCAAGCTTAAGCTTTGTACCGACACCATCAGTACCGCTTACAAGAACAGGATTTGTCATGCCTGTAATATCGAGTTCAAACAAACCGCCAAAACCTCCGATATCGGACACGCTTCCCTTTGTCATTGTTTCTGCAATATGCTTTTTCATAAGCTCAACCGCACGGTATCCGGCTGTTATATCTACACCGGCTGCTTTGTAACTGTCACTGTAACTTTTCACTTTATTCTACCTCTCTCTCAGAAATTTTTATACTGTATTTGCTTTTTGTTCTCGGCGGAGGAACCTCCGTGGGATAATTGTTTGTAAAGCAAGCATCACAATACCCGCATCCATTTGGTACATCTATTAGCTTTCCAAGGCTGTCTACACTTAAGAATGCCAAAGAATCTACACCGATTATCTCTTTCATTTCTTCAATAGTGTGCTGGCACGCTATGAGAACATCTCTTGAAGCAATATCTGTTCCGTAGTAACAGGGGTTTAAGAATGCGGGAGCAGATGAACGAAGATGTACCTCTGTAGCGCCTGCATCTCTCAAGAGCTTGACTATTATTGCGCTTGTTGTACCTCTAACGATAGAATCGTCTACAAGCACTACCCTCTTGCCTCTGACTGTATCTGCTATAACATTTAGCTTAATTTTGACCTTGTCCTCACGAACATTCTGTCCGGGAACAATGAATGTTCTTCCGATATATTTGTTTTTGATAAATCCCATTCCGTACGGTATGCCTGACTCTCTTGAATAACCCATAGCGGCATCAATGCCCGAATCAGGAACACCGATTACGATATCTGCTTCTACAGGATGCTCCTTGGCCAGACATGCACCTGCATTGAGTCTTGCCTGATGAACACTCTTGCCCTCGATGATGGAATCGGGTCTTGCAAAGTATATATACTCAAATATACAAAGAGCAGGGTCGCATTTATTGCAATGCGTCTTTATTTCTCTTATGCCGTTTTTGTCAAAGACTACAATTTCTCCGGGCTCTATATCCCTGATAATTGTCGCTCCTACAGAATCAAGTGCACAGCTTTCCGATGCGATTACATATGAGCCGTCTGCCGTTTTGCCATAGCACAGAGGTCTGAAGCCATGCTTGTCCCTTGCGGCAATAAGCTTGGTCGGAGACATCATAACGATTGAATAGGCACCCTTTATTCTGTTCATTGCCTTTTCCAATGCTTCCTCTACCGAAGCGCTCTTTAGTCTCTCTTTTGTAACAATGTATGAAACAACCTCTATATCGCTGTTTGTATGGAATATCGAACCCTCAAGTTCTAATTCCCGTCTTAATTCCTCATAGTTTATGATACTTCCGTTATATGCAAGTGCTGTATGGCCTTTTACATGATTCACTACCATGGGCTGTGCATTTGCTCTGCCCTTTGTATCTGCTGTTCCGTATCTTACATGACCGAGCGCCATGTTGCCCATTCCAAGGCTATCCATAACCTGATGCGTAAACACATCGTTAACTATGCCTGTATCCCTGTATGTTGTAAAAACACCGTCATCGTTAACTACTATACCACAGCTTTCCTGACCTCGATGCTGAAGTGCAAAAAGCCCGTAATATGTACTTGCCGCAACATGACATTTCTCGGGACTTATAATTCCAAATACACCGCATTCTTCATGAATTTCTCTCAATATTATCGCCATTCCTTTCTAATATGCCACTGGTATATGTCTTATTTGAAAACACAAATAAGCGGAATACATTCCGCTTATTTGTAATATTATACATTGTATTGCTGTTCTATCTTTGCGTTCTTTGCAAGAACAGTTTCGCACGACTTCTGTCTGTCTGCTTTGAGTTTACACGAAATCTCCTCATCGGAAAGCGCAAGAATCTGCATAGCAAGAATAGCCGCATTCTTAGCACCGTCAATTGCAACAGTAGCCACAGGGATACCCGATGGCATCTGTACCGTTGATAAAAGGGCATCAAGTCCGTCAAGTTTCTTTGCACTTACGGGTATGCCTATAACAGGAAGTACAGTATTTGCCGCAACTGCGCCCGCAAGATGTGCCGCCATACCTGCTGCCGCTATTATAACGCCAAAACCGTTTTCCTCTGCTCTAATGACAAAATCTCTTGTTTCCATGGGTGTGCGATGTGCTGAATACACATGCACTTCATATGGAATCCCAAAATCCCTAAGAGCGTCTATTGCCTTTTCAACCACGGGCAAATCGCTGTCGCTGCCCATTATTATAGCTACTTTTTTCAAACAACTGCACCTCCGCAAACTATTAGCTGATTATATAATAACATTATTTATATTACCATGTCAACAAAGCATGTCAAACCTTGTAGAATAACACAATATTTATCTTTGCAAACCATGGTTTAATGACTATATTGTTGTATAATTTATTCTTCCTTTTTTGGTTTGGGGTTAACTATGTCTCTCCAATCAAGATATCCTCTCTCCAGACCGAGAATAAGAACCTCTGCCGTAGCTACATTGGTAGCAACGGGAATATTGTATATATCGCATAATTTTAATACATTAAGAACATCAGGCTCATATGATTTTGATGTAAGAGGATCGCGGAAGAAAAGAACCAAATCTATCTCATTGTATGCAATTCTGGCTGCAATTTGCTGGTCACCGCCTTGAGCACCCGCAAGAAACTTATGTACTTCCAGACCTGTTGCATCAGTAATAAGTCCGCCCGTGGTTCCGGTGGCAATAAGATTGTGCTTTGCAAAGATACCCTTGTATGCAATGCAAAACTGAACCATAAGTTCTTTTTTCTTGTCATGAGCTATCAAAGCAATATTCATTTTAGTTCCGTCCCTTCGTTAAATTTCTGTTGAGTCTGAAGCAATCATATACCTTGGCAATTTCCATTGCAGGTACCCTCTCTCCCCCAATTCTCAACGCTATATTTGAAAATGCCGTATTCAATTGAGTGTCTTCTATGTCTGTATCTCCCATAACAACATCTGCAGTCGGGCACCACGGCACCAGACCCAAAAGCGGAATGCAAAGAGTATCAAGAACCTCATCAACGGTCATTTGTACACCGGTTTTTACATATGATGGAATAATTTTGTTAACCACAAGAGATATATCCGAAAAATCAATGTCACTTAAATACATATCGCACATTTTACACGAATCTTCCATGGGCTTAGTAACAATTACAAGCCTATCGGCAAAATCCAGAACCTTGTCCCTTATATCTCTGTCAAATCCTGGAATATCAATAAGGACATAATCGTAATGACAACTGCAGAGAATATCCTTAAAAGCATATATATCGGCATTATTTTTCTCATATCCTGCTCTTACAAAAGATAATTGCCCTTGTGTGACAGCCGTTTCACAGAGATTGCATGTTCCCTCCGAAACATCCGAAAGAGTATATACATAGTCATTATGAAATCCAAGTGCGAAATCAAGAGTTCCCCTCTCGAAGCACATATCAACTGCAAGCACGCTCATTCCGCTTTGAGAAAGTGACAGTGCAAGCGATGAGCATACAAAAGTAGAACCGCATCCGCCCTTTGGAGCTGTAAAAACTATAACTTCGGGCATATTATCCTCCTAATATATTATTTTACCACAAAAAATTGCTTTTGGCTATAATTTTTTCGATATTTTTAAAAATTATTGAGAGAGAGTATTTATATCCTTAAGTCTGTCAGACGGATAGAGCTGACCGATATCAAAATACTTCTCGTAAATTTCCCTTGCTATCGGTGCAAGAGCAGAACCCGAGCCTGCATTTTCTATAACAACGGCAATTGCAATCTGCGGATTTTCGTAAGGTGCATATGAAGCAAACACACCGTTAGCACTTCCTGAATTAACCTGCGCCGAACCTGTTTTTGAGCATACATTGATTGGAAAATCGCTGAATACCGCAGACGATGTTCCTTCTCGGCTTCCGAGATACATACCTCGGGTTACAGCTTCGTATGTTTCCTTTGACATATCTATCTTGCCGATAATCTCGGGTTTGAATTCCTTTACTACAGAAGAGTTCTTTGAACTCCTGATTGTCTTTGTAAGGTGCGGTCTGTAGCAGGTTCCGCCGTTTGCAACAGTAGCAATATAATTGGCTAGCTGTATCGGGGTAAAGAGGTTAAAGGATTGTCCTATTGCCATCTGCAGAGTATCTCCGGGATACCAAATCTGCTGAAATGTATCCTGTTTATATTTTTCATTAGCAAGAATTCCTGCACTCTCGCCCTCTATTTCTATACCTGTTTTTTTGCCAAGTCCCATTTTGTTTGCATATTCATATATTTTTTTTTCGCCAAGCCTCTTGCCAAGCTCATAAAAATAATAGTTACACGAATTTCCGATTGCATTTGCAACATCCTGAGGACCGTGTGTTTTTCCGTTTTGAGTCCACACCCAGCAATTGAACATCTGTCCGTAATGTTCATATCTGCCCATATCCACTATTGTATCGCTCGCAGATACTTCTTTTTCTTCAAGACCTGCAATTGCGGTTACAATTTTGAAAACGGAGCCTGGGGGATATGTTCCGCTTATTGCTCTGTTGAACATCGGTTTTCCGCTGTCTTCAATAAGCTTATTATAATCCTTGGCAAATGTAGACGGGTCAAAATCGGGATAGCTTGCCATGGCAAGAACCTCACCGTTTCTTACATCAATAACTACAACGGCGCCGCCTCCCGCATCTGCTCCTGCCTTGTCATCAGAGGACTGACCTTTGGATTTGATATTTTCTATTGTTCTTTCAAGTGCGTCCTCAGAGACCCTTTGAAGCTCGTAATCTATCGTAAGTATTGCATCGTTGCCCGGAATTGCGGCAATCTCATCGGGAGCGTAGCTGTCCGAACTGATGTTTCTGGATTTATTTATCTTTCCGTCAGTGCCCTTTATATAAGGCTCCAGAAACTTTTCGAGACCATCCTTGCCTATGATGTCATTCATACCATAGTTCTGCTCCTTTAGACGCTCATACTCTTCCTGATATATAACGCCTACCCTGCCAAGAATATGCGATGCAAGGGAACCGTGTCTGTACTCACGGAACGGCGAAGTTATAACATTTATATTTGAATAGTAAGAGCTTTTTTCCTTAAAAACAGAAACAGTATCCATACTTACATCTCCTGCAATCGTCACAGGTGCTCCGTATGCAAGGCCCCTCGTTTCAAGCTCATATCTTATACCCACTATTTTACGCATTTGACGGTATGTGTATCTGTCGTCAAGCTTATACCTTGCAGCAAGCTCTCTAAGTGCTTTTTTGCCGTCAGCATTTTTGGAAATATTATATTTTTCTTTGAACTCTTTAATTTTCTGGTCAGCTTTCTTGCTGTTGTCATCCTTAAATGTAAACTTATATCCTTCTTGCGATATCGGCAATGAATCCACATATTCCTCACCGTTTTTTTCCAGTACCTCAACAGTGCTTAAAAGTATATCATTTATCTTGTCAGAGGGTTCATCGCTGTATGACACCTGTACCGAAAAACCAAGTCGGTTGGATATAAGCGGTCTGCCGTTTCTGTCATATATTATTCCTCTCGGTGCAGAAACAGTTACAGAATTTGTCAGCTTGCTTTTTGACTGTTCAAGATAACTCCGCCCTTTTGCAATCTGCAGTACCATGAGCTTTAAGATAATGGCGCACATAAGGATGGTTACAACAAGAAACATTATATAATTTTTGTCTCTTAATCTTCCGTTCAATTTTACAAACCTTTTATCCTTTCCCGGCTGAGACTTCTTGCCCAGGCCGAAACAACAACTGAAAGTACCGAATCATACAAAGCAGTCGGCAGTACAAACCGTGCAAACGGATATGCAAATCCGCTGTATGACGGTATCACATAGTTAATTATAAGTATAACGCTGTGATAAAGCACAGAAGAGAGCAATACCACAACCGTAACAGCAAATATGTTCTTCCTGATAAGTGTACTTGCAAATATAGATATAGCAAGCCCCATATACATAATTAGAAGAGCATTAAGCCCTATATACTGCATTGTATACATATCTGTAATTATGCCTGCCGTTACGCATAGAATTGCCGAACGAACAGGAAAATTGTACATAGAATAGCAAAGTGCAAATACAAAAACAAGGTTTGGTGCAATACCGAATATATCGGCATAATGCGAAACCGTTGTCTGAAGTACAAAGAACACACAGAGCGTCAAATATGACAAAATATAATTTAACATATAAACCACCACATTAGTTTTTGATAACCAAAACCTCACTCAAATCCGAAAACTCAACACCCGGTTTGATTATTGCCTCCTGAGATACGCCTGTAACATCGTTTCTTATTTCCGTTACCTTGCCTATATAAATTCCTGCCGGAATTATACCGCCGGCACCTGAGGTTTCTATATAATCGCCTATTTCTATTCCGGACTCCTTTGATACATATGTCATCTTGCAAAGTCCGTCTTCCATGAGGCTCATATCTCCCTGAACAATAGCTGTATTGGATACTCTCGGTACGGTTCCGCTTACGGAAACACGGGTATCGACTATGGGACAGATTTTTGACCAGCTTCTTCCCGCCTCCGAAACATATCCGACAAGACCGTGAGGGGTTATAACGGCACAGTCCTGTGTTATCCCGTCTTTTATACCTTTGTTTATTGTGTATGATTTTGAGAAATTGTCCATTTCGTACGCAATAACATCTGCCGCAATGGTTGTAAAGCTTTTTTCATTTTCTTTAAGTTCAAGCATCTTTCTAAGGCGTTCGTTTTCTTCCTTGAGATCATCTGTTTTTCTTATTCTGTCCTCAAGAGTAGCTATCCTTTCCAGAAGCTTTTGATTTTCTCTTTCGTAGCCCTTCATGTTACGGAGATAATCAAAAAATCCGCTTACCGAGTCCGAAACACCCGTAACACCGCCCTGTGCAGTTGCAGCAGCGCCTCCAAGAGCATCCGAAATTATCGATGCCCTTTTCTTTCTGACAGAAAATCCTGCTATTATGCACACTATGAGGATAACTGTAGCGGCTATAAGTAATATCTTAAATTTATTCTTTTGAAAAAAATACATTTTACTTTCCTTTCGAATGTTATCTTTCCAGTGCACCTCTTAAGGTCTCAAGCTCATTTATCACAAGACCCGCACCCGAGGCAACACTTACAAGAGGATTGTCCGCTATTGTTACGGGCATGCCTGTTTCCTTTCGTATAAGAGTGTCAAGACCGCGGATAAGAGCACCGCCTCCCGTAAGAACAATACCTCTGTCCATTATGTCTGCAGAAAGCTCGGGAGGAGTATTCTCCAATGTCAGCTTTATGGCATCAACAATGGCCGATATACATTCGCTCATAGCTTCCCTGACATCAAGCGATGTTATCTGAATGTATTTGGGAAGTCCTGTTGACAGGTCTCTTCCGCTTACCTCGGTGGATTCCTCGATTTCGAGCGGACATGCTGAGCCTATTTCTATCTTTATTCTCTCTGCTGTAGGCTCGCCGATGAGCACATTGTATATTCTGCGGACATAGTTGACAATAGCTTCGTTCATGGTATCGCCTGCCATACGAAGTGTTTTGCTTGTAACGATACCGCCGAGGGATATTACTGCAACCTCGCTTGTACCGCCTCCGATATCGCATATCATACTGCCTGTAGCCTCTTCAACAGGAAGCATAGCTCCAAAGGCTGCTGCCATAGGCTCTTCTATCAAAAAGACCTCTCTTGCACCTGCCTGAATTGTAGCTTCCTCAATAGCCATCTTTTCCACATCTGTTACTCCCGAGGGAACACAAATAACAACTCTTGGGCGTGTAAGCCCCGACTTTTCCAAGGCTTTGTTTATAAAAAACTTAAGCATTACCTGTGTGACATCAAAATCGGCAATAACACCGTCCTTAAGAGGTCTTACAGCAACGATATTTTCGGGTGTTCTGCCAAGCATCTGTTTGGCAAGCTCACCAACCGCAACAACCTCGCCCGTATCGTTGTTTATTGCAACAACACTCGGTTCATTGACAACTATACCCTTGGATTTAAGATAAACCAGGGTGTTAGCTGTTCCCAAATCTATTCCTATATCTCTTTTTGCCATTATATCAAATCCTCTCCGTATTCGCTTAAAATCATTGTAATAAGCTTGCACACAGGCAAACCGACAATATTAAAATAGTCTCCGTTTATACTTTCTGCAAATGTGCCTGCATATTCCTGTATGCCGTACGCACCTGCCTTGTCCATAACGCTGAAATTATCTATATAATGATTGATTTCTCTGTCGCTGATTTGACGGAAGGTAACTTCTGTCATAACATATTCCGATACAGCATGCATATCGTTTGTATCTATTATACTTATACCTGTATATACTCTGTGGGTTTTTCCCGACATGCTTCTGAGCATACAGAAGGCATCATCACGGTCCTTTGGTTTGCCTAGAATTTTGCCCTCATGTACAACTACCGTATCTGCACCTATTACAAATGTGTTCTTGGCACACAGCCTTACTGCAGAGCTTGCCTTTATAAAAGACAGCTCTCTTACATACAAGCTCGGGTCTATATCCTTGGATATGACATCTTCATCTGTATCACAGACAACAATATCAAATTTAAGACCTATATTTTCCAAAAGCTCTCTTCGTCTGGGAGATTTTGAGGCCAAAACAATTTTTCGCATCAGAATGTACCTGTGGAGCCAAAGCCCCCGCTTCCTCTCTCTGTTTTGTCAAGCTCCTCCGTCATAACGAATTTGGCATGGGCTACAGGAAGTATTACAAGCTGGGCTATTCTTTCGCCCCTGCTGAGCGTATATTCCTCACTGCTCAAATTAACAAGCCCGACCTTGATTTCGCCTGTGTAATCACTGTCTACAACACCGACACAATTAGAAAGCGTTATTCCGTGTTTTACCGCAAGACCGCTTCGTGCAAATATGAATGCACCGAAGTTATTTGACGGAAGCTCTATTGCAATACCCGTGGGTATGAGCTTTCTTTCAAGCGGTTTTAACACAATACTTTCCTCAATACACGCCGACAAATCCATACCTGCAGAGCCTTCTGTGGCATAGAACGGCATCTTTTTTTCTGTATTGTTATCCAAAAATTTAATTTTTACCTCAATTTCATTCATACATTTATTTTCCTTTCGGCATTATACACCTCGGTAATAGTGTCCTCTGGTGAAGTCAAAATCTGCTTTTTCGCTATTTTTGAATTTTGCAAATATTCTGTCTGCTTCCTCGCCTGTTTCTACTGTAAAAATAAACCTCTGCGCTTCTATACCGCAATCTATCATCTCATCCATTCTGTCCGACATATATACTGGCAGAGAATTGTATATGGTATTTGTGCAAGAGCCTTTTTCGGCAAATAGCGGAAAGATGGCACCTTTTCTATCCTTTAGCCAGTAATAATCATCACCGCATCTGCATTTATCAAATGAAGACTTTACAACACAGTTCTGCACGGTCATAAGCGGTATCATGCCGTATGAAATAACTTCAATTGGCAGATATTTCTTGAGTTTTTTAATAGAAACCATATTAAGTTCGGGAGATACGCAAACACTCTTTACACCGATATCTGCCATAAACTTCACGGAAGAAGAATTGTATACATTGAGAGCAAAATCTGCATTTATCACGCGGTCCTTTATTGACAGTTGGGATATGTTTGAGGCATATATTTCCTCGGGCAATAAACCTGTATCTATCGGGAATATATCCCTTGATATTGACGGCAGAACAACTGCTGTCTTTACATCCAAAGCATCAATATGTTTTTTATTATTTACATACAGGGTATAGGGTATGAGAATTTTATCCGCACCGTTTCGGACTGAGCAGTCAAGCTGTGCCATTGTTCTAACCTGAACATTCAGCATTGGCTTTGTTTTTCCTTTTATTTCTGCCTCAGGAAGACAGAACTTAGTGTATACAGGCTCCCGTCCCGAGAAGCTTAATTCTTCTTCAAGCTTTTCTGCCGTTGTTCTGCGAAGCTCGTTAATTTCCCTTATGGGAAGGCTTATATTTTCCTGTACATCTATTTGAATATCCACCGCTCTAAATGGTGTGTTTCCAAGTTTTGAAAGCTGAGCTTCTATTCTGCCCGCGGTTATCGGAACTGTTACTGCCTCCTCAGCAGGAACTTGTCCTACGGCGGAAACGCTCTTTCCTTTTGTCTCCATAGTAAGTTTCAGCGGCTTGCCTAATTTAAGCTCCGCTTTTACGGAAATATCTATTGGTAAGTGGGGTTTCCGTATAAGCTCCGATGCAACATCGTGGACTTTGTTGCTTATATTACTGTATACCTTGTCGTTATTTTCACTGTAATTAAGCATAGACCTGCCTGTATTTCCGTATAAATATGATTTTGTAAAGCCGTTTCTGCTGAATATGTTTTCAAGATACGACATATCCTCATAGCTTACCTTACCGCCGTTTCGGTACTTGTCATAAACAGATGTAACAATGGAAACATATTCTGCGCTTTTCATTCTTCCCTCAATTTTAAGGGACTTGACATTACATTCCGCGAGGGTATCCATTTCTTCTATAAGGCACAAATCCTTGAGGCTCAAAAGGTATTTCCCCTTTTGGGACAAAGGCTTTTTATCCCTTCCCATAAGAGTATAAGGAAGTCTGCACGGCTGAGCACACGCTCCCCTGTTACCGCTTCTGCCACCGATGAAACTGCTCATAAGGCATTGTCCGCTGTAGCTCATACACAGTGCACCGTGAACAAAAACCTCAAGCTCAATATCGACATTTTTTGATATGTTTTTTATCTCTTCAAAGGTAAGCTCCCTTGCAAGAACAACACGGCTGAAGCCAAGCTCCTTTGCAAATCTTGCACCCTCAATGTTGTGAACGGTCATCTGCGTGCTTGCATGAATGGAAAAATCGGGAAAGCACTCTCTTACAAGTTTCATAACACCCAGGTCCTGTATGATAAGTGCATCGGCACCTGCCTCATACAGAAATGCAATAAAACTATACAGCTCATTAAATTCGCTGTCTCCAATCAGTGTATTTACGGTAACATATACCTTGCTGTCATGCAGATGTGCATATTTAATCCCTGATACTATCTCGTCATTTGTAAAGTTAACTGCATTTTTGCGGGCACTGAAGCACTGACCGCCTATGTATACCGCATCAGCACCGTTATTTACAGCACAAATAAGGGTATCAAGACTGCCTGCAGGCGAAAGTATTTCGAAGCTGTTTTCAGACATTTCTGACCTCCTTACTGAGTGCTCGGGTACAAATTTGCATAATCATCTATTATTATACTACAAATTTTTAAGATTGAACAGTATTTTCTTAAAAAAATTAAAATTTTTTAGAATATTGTATTTTTTTGTTGTATTTGTACAATTTGCAGGCAGGGTTTTTGTGCCAAAAAAGGACGCCCTCGCTGAGCATGTCCATTAAAAACGGACAATAGAAAACATAAAAAGAACACCCAAAACGAGTGTTCCTTGTAATCAAACGGCTTTTTTTGCCGCCTTAATATTCCTTATATTATAAAGCACAAATGACAAAAGCATCATGGCAGTACAAATTGCAATCAATGTATTTGATGCAATCAATGATATATCAAACCATATTATATGTATCATCATCATTGCATACAGAAGGCATGTTGTGACCTTTCCGTGCCAATCAGCACCCTCAACCTTGCCTGTTTTTCGTATGGCAAGCATTGCCGTTATTGCAGAGATTAGTTCCTTTCCGAACAGCAAGATGCAGGGCAAAAGCATCATGGGAAATCTTGTAAGCAGACAAATCAGCATTATAAACTGCGTAAGTTTATCTGCAACAGGGTCAAGTGCTTTTCCAAAGTTACTTATCATATTAAACCGTCTTGCAACAAAACCATCAACCAAGTCTGTAAATCCCGACATCGCCAGAAGCACTGCCGCCCATTTATCCATACGCTTAAAGCAATACAGCCATACAATAACCGGAATAATGGCTATTCTCAGCATTGACATAATATTTGGGATTGTAATAATTTTGTGCTTGTAATCTTGCATAACATACAAAACCTTTCTTGTTTTACATTGGTGCTGTAATTTTTCCATTGCTACTCCTCTAATACAATATCGTATATTATAACATAATTTGTTGTTTTTTTCAATCTCTAAAATGATTTTTTGTAAAAATTATTTTAACACGAATCGAGTAGGGCGAAATTAATCGCCCTCTCACACCACCGTACGTGCCGTTCGGCATACGGCGGTTCAATTCAAAATTAAATATGTGCTACCTTTTGGTAGTAGTCAAGAATACTGATTAGGCCTCGCTTGGTCAGTATTT